>DVLN01000100.1 GCA_018715465.1 Candidatus Faecivivens stercorigallinarum
CGGTCGAGGGCTTGACCATAAGTTATGTGTGAAGCGAAAACATTGTATTCAAGAAACTTTGTTCAATTTTGAAGATCCTAATAGGTTTGAAAAAACTTAAAAATCTTCAAAAAAATGCTTGACAAATCAAAATCTGCGTGATATAATAGAACACGCTGAGGCGAGAATAAAACGTCGAGCGGAAAGCAAATGCACCTTTAGCTCAGCTGGTAGAGCAACTGACTCTTAATCAGTGGGTCCAGGGTTCGAGTCCCTGAAGGTGCACCAAATGTGGCCTGTTGGTCAAGCGGTTAAGACGCCGCCCTCTCACGGCGGAAACAGGAGTTCGATTCTCCTACGGGTCACCATTTCTCTTAATTGAGAAAGATGTAACAGAAAAATTGTTGGTGCTAATGGCGATGAGGTCACACCTGTTCCCATACCGAACACAGAAGTTAAGCTCATCAGTGTCGAAAATACTTGGCTGGAGACGGCCTGGGAAGATAGAGCAGTGCCAGCATTTTTTTATGGGCCATTAGCTCAGTTGGTTAGAGCAACCGGCTCATAACCGGTCGGTCCCGGGTTCGAGTCCCCGATGGCCCACCAATGTTACATAGGGGTATAGTTCAGCTGGTAGAGCGACAGTCTCCAAAACTGTTTGTCGGGAGTTCGAATCTCTCTGCCCCTGCCAAAGGCACTCTGTTTTTGCAGAGTGCCTTTTTTGTTGTAATACGGCTAATTTAGCTTGTCATTTTATGGCAGAATATGGTATACTATATAGGTTAAGGAAGCGCATTATTTTGGCAGAAGACCATATAAGGAGAATGGAAATGAAAAAACGCAAATTGTCAGGTATCTTGCCTGGTCAAAAACTGTTGTCAGCTGCTCTGGCGGCAATTCTGACAGCCAGCCTCTTTACGACGGGGGTTTCTGCTGCCGACGGATACTGGAACGAGACTGACGCTGGTTGGCGGTATCTGGAAAACAACGGAAAACCAGTCGTTAATCGCTTTGCGAATATTGATGGTCACTGGTACAATTTTGATAAGGACGGGATCATGCAGACCGGATGGTATAATCTTCCCGATTCGGATATCTGGTATTATTTTCAGAAAGATGGTTCAGCTGTTGTTGAAAACTGGGCCTGCGTCAATGGGTTATGGTACTATTTTGATGCAGCAGGCTATATGGTAACCGGGTGGCAAAAAATTGACGAAACCTGGTATTATTTCTATGATACTGGCGCTCTGAAAACCGGTTGGCTCTATCGAGATGGCAAATGGTACTATTTGACACCTGATGGGGTAATGAAGCGGGGATGGCTGCTGGACAACGGCAAATGGTATTACCTGCTGCTGGATGGCTCGATGGCGACCGATTGCACACTTGCGATTGACGGTGTCGAATACTCGTTTGACATTAATGGCGTCTGGTGGGTATCCGGTGAGGCAACTGATGAGGAGATCGAGGAAATCACCCCGGATGTGCCGGAAAATAGTACCGATATTGATGAGGAAGAATCGGATCCGGAACCGACTGAAACTTTTACCCAGATATCCTGCCGGATTATGGCTGAGGCGGTCGCGGCGGCCTGTGACAAGCGCCCGGTTCCCGAGATTGCGATTACCGGTGGATATCTGCAAAGCACGCTGGTTCTCGACCGCAATCTGATTGATGAGGCAAGCGGTCTGATGAACGAAGACGGCAGTATTCTTTACCTTGTGTTGAAAGCAAAGGATGGCTGTCTGAATGACCTGTTGATCCAGCTGAATGTTGCCCGTCGGATGTTGGTCAATAACCTGGATGGCACCGCTTCCAAGGTGTGGAGCCAAGGGGGATATATTGCGCTGATGGTTTTGGACGACAGGTGCAAACAGCGGGATGATGAGCTGCAGGTTGCGGCGTCGGCTTTTGACGCGGCCTGCCAGGAAATGATGGGAACGTCAGATTCTAACAATGCAGAAGAAGAAGCGGCCGAGCAGCAGGCAGAGGCCTAAATGGGTGGCTGAAAAGATGCAGGTAGAATTTGATTGGTATTTTTACACAAATATTGTGTAATCTGTTTGTCGAAAAAAGTAATTGATCAATTGGTTTGTCTATGTCACATTCTTTTTGTTCAATGATCATCAGATTCACTTAGTTTTTACATTCAATTTTCATTTTTCTCCAGTATACTTAGAGCACAGCAGCTAAGAAAGCTGGGTTCCAGATGCTGCTGTGGTCAAAATGACATTTTGATTTTACCACGATCTATACGAAAGGAAAATGACAAATGAAAAAGATGAGAGTAGTATCTATTGCGCTTCTGGCTGCTGTGTCGGTTGCGGCATTTGCTCTTACCAGCTGCACCAGTGATTCTGATTCCAGCAGTTCCTCCTCCGGCAGCTCCTCGGTGAGCGACAGTACATCTGAAGAGTCTTCTGAGACTTCTTCTGAAGAGGTTTCCGAAGATAGTGAGTCTTCGGAAGATGAAACAATTGTTTCGGATGAGACTTCTGACGCTGGGTCCGAAGAGACCGCAAGCGAGGAAGTAGTTGAAGATGACGCAACTGCCGAAGATGGCTCTGCTTCTGAAGAGGATTCTACCGCAGAGGATAGCGCTTCTGCTGAGGATTCCGCTGTTGAAACGAAGTCCAGCGCTGATTGATTATTGATTTTGTAGTTTCTTAAAGTTGAATTAAAAACAGCTCTGTAACGGCCTGTACGGCTGCCACAGAGCTGTTTTTTGTTAATTGGATAATCTTAAATTAGACAATCTAGATTAGACAATCTTTGCTGCGCCGGGACGGAAGGACAGACAATGGCAGCAGCCAGGTGAAAACAGCTGCTCCATTCGCATGGTAAAGGCGTCCAGCATCTCATCTGGAACCATTGCCAGCATGGTTCCGCCAAAACCGCCGCCGTGTACCCGGCAGGCTCCCAATCCTTTCAGCAGCTGTTTGGCCGCTGCCAGCGCCAATGCGATGCCCTGGCTTGCAGGTTCAGACGATGCGCTGATGTTTTGCAGACAGAGCAGTGAGCTGTCGCCTGAGGCATTGAGCTGGTGGAGAAAACCACCAAAATCCTGATCGACGACAGCCTTTGCTGCCAGCAGAACCCGTTCGTTTTCACCGACAAAGTGCATCGCGCGCAGCAAAGCACGGTCGCCGCATTGCTGCCGGATCTCCGCAGCTCTGGCCATCAGCTGTTCATAACCAATCCCCCTGAGGACCGGTTGTCCGAACAGGGCGGCAACCGCTTTCATCTCAGACGGGATTGCGGCGTACTCATCGGTCAGATCGGCATGTCCATGTCCGGCACTGACGACAACCAGACGATATCCGGCAGACTCAGGAGAGAGAGAAAGTGGCCGGATGTCCGGGGCAGAGGGGTTTTTAAAATCAATTTGGACAATATTCCCGACCGAACAGGCCATCTGATCCATCAGGCCGCTCGGTTTGCCAAAATAAACATTTTCCGCAAACTGGGCGGTGATGGCGACCTCCTCAGGTGAGACCTGGCCGTCATTATAAAAATGATTCAGGATACTGCCGATCAGCACTTCAAATGCCGCTGAAGAGGAAAGACCACTGCCTTTGGGGACGTCAGAGATGGTATAAGCGGTGAAGCCGCCGATCTTTCTGCCTTTGCGGTTAAAGTCGCTGGCAATTCCGCGGATCAGTGAGGCAGAATGGGTCGACTCTTCCTGTTGGGGGGAAAGATCGGTCAAATCAATATCATCCTGTTTGTGTCCGGCCGATTTGACCCGGATGACCGGCTCGTCGGTTGGACAGGCAATCGCCAGAATGTCCATGTTGACAGCGCCAGCCAGAACACAGCCGTGGTTGTGGTCGGTATGGTTGCCCGCGATTTCGACCCGGCCGGGAGAGGAAAAGAGGTGCAGCTGTTCGCTGTCGCCAAAACGTTCGATGAAGCGGGCGATTACCGTTTTGCAGCGCTCCTTCGCGTAGCTGAGCCCGTCAGCTGTATACAGCCTGGTGAACTGCCCGTCCAGTTCCCCGTTTTCAACTGCCTGTAGGATCTGTTGTGCATTCATCTCTTTGCCATCCTTTCATATGATTTTGGACAGGGGATGCGGAATATACAAAGCCGCCCAAATAACCGGTCGTTTCAGGCGTTATCGGGCGGCATGCTTGCAGAGAATTGTATCAGACCAGCTGGGTTCAATCCTGCTTGTATTTATTTTTCAGATGTAAAAGTACAGCCAGCATCAGCGCGATTCCGACAGAAACACCGCTGATGGCGCTGATCAGTCCGACATGAATCTGACTGCGGGTATCATTCTGAGGGGAGGAGGGCGCCGAACTTTCCACTACGGGTTCGGATGATTCGGAAAAATCAATCGAACCGCTTCCGGTGACTGGCGAACGCAGAATCAGCGGATTGCGCCCCGTTTTTTGGGAACAGATCGCCAGCAGTGCAAGTTCGGTCGCTTCTGCCGACGGGGATTCTCCCAGCTGTTCCGCAAACCCGGAGTTTTCTACATTAAATTCCATCAGCATATCCATCAAATGGTGTCCGTTGTTGCAGAACCGTTCATCGGTCAGCGAAATGGACAGGCTGGATAATGCCAGGATCACGGCACTGGTCGCAAGACAGGACTCGTTTCGTCCACTATAAAAAAATCCGTCGCTGTTCTGCTGCTCCGACAGCCATTGCAGCGCACGGTCGATGCAGGCACCAATCGTCTCGTCATTCCGGTAGGGAGCAAGGGCGGTCAGGGACAAGGCTGTCAGAAAAACATCGCTATCCTCTCCCTGGATGTTGGCAATGCCGCCGTCTGGGTTTTGGCCGGCCATGATGACATTGAGCATCGCATCGCGGGAGTTGAGAGCGTCAGAGGGGACATCGTAGCTGTTGCAGTCATATGCAAGGAGACCGTAGACTGTCCCGACACGATCGAGATCGGGAAAGGTGATCAGCTGCTGCAGCAGGTTCTGGCCGGAAAAATTTTCTGCGGAGATTCCGCTGAAACTGACACAGAGGATGTTTTCCGACAATTCAATGCCGCTGGGTGACTGCTGTTGATGGATATTCCGCAGGATCCGGGTTAAATATTTATAATCGACAGTATACCCGATTGCACCGAAGACCGTCAACGCCAGCGGTGATTCGGAGTTTGTCTTCAGCCAGCCGCACCCGGCACGCATAGCATCGTCATAACCTGCATCCCAGGGCAACTCTTCGTCTGTGGTAGAAAGATTGTGACTGGGGGTTGAGACCGTCTGTACTTCGCTGTTTTCGGTATCGGTGCTGCTGAAAACCAGTTGCAGGGTGTCTCCGTCCTGAAAAGCAAAGTCCACCATCCCGCCGTCCTGATCGTACATATACCGCAGGCTGGTGTGCTCAATTCCGTTGAGGAGCATGAGCCATTCATCTTCGCTGTCCGGTCCGCCGTCATAAATCTTCCCGTGGTCGTCTGTCAGTGAGAGCAGCTTGCCGTTGGACACTTCGGCGGTGTCAAGATAGGCGTATCTGTCCAGCAGTTCCAACAGCTCTTCCAGTCCACTTCCCGCCGGGCATTGCAGTTGGACAGGGTTGAGAATCCATCCTCGGCCAACATTTTCAAAGATGCTGACAGTCAGGCTGATATCCTGCTGTGCCTCAGAAGAGAGAGACAGTGAATCAGCAACCGGCTGTTCGGTGCCAGCTGCCCAGACGGGCGGAAGGGGACGGCCAAGCAGTAAAAGGCAGGAAAGGAAGGCGACAGATTTTTGTATCAGTTTTTTCAAGATTCCTTGCCTCCTTTTATCGTGATCGTCTTCAAAAATATTATAGATGAATTGCTGTTTTTTTTCCAGTGTCTCACAGCGAAAAACACCGATTTTATAGGATTGCACAACTTGGTCGGGGGTTTTTTGTCAGTTTAACAAAATAAATGTGAAGAATCAGTCGGGTATCTGTTTCGGACGGCAGACCTGTTGTTTTTCCACTGTGGCCGCGCAAATGATGGAAAAATCTGTCTGCTGGTAAGTTCACGGCAGAAAAAAGTTGTTTTTAGCGAAAGAGTATGCTATACTTTTTAAGTACAGCAGATGTAAATATTTTTCCGCAGCGCGGTTTTCACGGTGCGGTTTCCGAAAGGATTTGAACAGATGAAACCTTATTCCAAACCTTCACGCAGAGGGGAACGGGATTCTCGACCTTCTTATCAGCACAACAGAAAACCTGATCGCATTCCCGCCGGTGAACGCATGCGGGAAGAGCACTCCCAGGGTTTTGACAACCTGATCGCCGGGCGCAATGCCGTTATGGAGACCCTGAAAAACGGCAGCCGGATCGACACTGTTTATATCGCCAGAGGCGCGACCGGCGGCAGTATCGGTAAAATTGTCGCAATGGCAAGGGAAGGCGGTTATCCGGTTAAGGAAGTTTCCTCTGAAAAACTGGATGAAATGTCACCTTCTGTCCCGCATCAGGGGGTTGCCGTCTCTCTTTCGGCTGTCGAATATGCCGAAGTGTCGGATATTCTTGATCGGGCGGCTCAGGCTGGACACAACCCTTTTATCATCATTGCCGACGAAGTAGAAGATCCCCACAACCTCGGTGCACTGATCCGTACTGCGGAGACGGCAGGCGCTGACGGTGTGATTATCCCCAAGCGCCGCAATGTCGGGCTGACGCCTGCAGTTTTCAAGACCTCTGCCGGCGCTGCTGCCCATCTGCCGGTCGCGCGGGTTGCCAATCTCGCTTCTACGGTGGATGAGCTCAAATCCCAGGGTATCTGGGTCTATGGCGCTGATATGGACGGTCAGAACTGGTGCCAGACGGATTTTTCCGGCGGCGTTGCGTTGATCGTCGGTTCGGAGGGCAAGGGCATCAGCCGCCTGCTCCGGGATAAATGCGATGTGATGGTCAGCCTGCCGATGCAGGGGGAGATCACCTCCCTCAACGCTTCGGTCGCAGGCGGGATTATTATGTATGAAGTGGCAAGACAGCGGCTGGGAATTATGGCCGTTGTTCCGAAAAAATAAACGTTGTCTGACAGATGGAAAGGAGGAGAGACCGGATGAGCGAAAGTGTAGATGATATTTTGCGGGAGCTTTCCGGGATCTCTTTTGCTCCGTCGGAGGAGCAGACGTATCGGATGGACCTCATGGACGAGACGAACCGTTCCGGCACGGATGGAGCCGGTGCGGTGCATACCCCTTCGGTGACCGAAACACTGCTGGCGGTGCGAGAGCTGATTGAAGAGCCGGATGTTGCTGGTATCGAAACGGTAAAAGACCCGCTGCAACCAGGCAGGACGGAAAATGTTCCGGCAGAACAATCCCCCGTGCGCCATAAAAAGACGGCTTCCAGACAGAAGGACCCTGGACAGCCGTCTACGAATGAGAAAATGGATGCGCATAATAAAATGAGCTTTTTTGCCCGTAAAAAGGCAAAGAAGGCGGCAAAGGCATCCGACAGGGTTTTTCGTACATCCGGCGATGATCGGAATACATCGTCTTCAGCTCCATCGGACAACAAGGACAGGACAAACAGCACCGGCCAAACGGTGCGAATTGCTCGAACGAAACGGGATGATCAGCCGGTGCAAAAAGAAACAGCGGTGAAAACCTCGCCCGCTGCCGATTTTCGTCCTGAGGAGAAGCCTGTGGATAAACCGTCTGATCAGTCTGTGTTACAGCCCGCTGGTCAAGCGGGTGCAACTGGCCAGTTTACCCCGGTTGTACGAGTGTCGGCAGCCGAACTTGCCCATCTGGGACAGGTGGAAGAAAAAACGTTGGAGCCTTCCCGCAGGGAAAGGCTGGTGCTGTCAGAGGGAAGGACCCGGCGGTTTGTCTCTTCCTTCCAGCCGGAGCGGGAAGAAAAACTACAGGGTGGTGCAGCTCTCCGTCGGGTGACCCGCCGCGCTTCCTCCAACGTTCTGACGGAGGAAGAACAGGGTATGACATTGCGGATACCTGCTCAGTCGCCGTCTGAAAGTCCATCGGCTGAAAGTCCGCCGGATCATTCTCCGAATGCTGCGGCCGCTTCCGAAGAGCATGTCCAGGCGTTTGGCCATCAGGAAATGCCTTCCGAAGATATCCCGGACGAAACTCTTTTCACTTCCGGGGGTGATACTGTTTCCGATGGGGTAGAGAATGAGACACAGCCGCAGAATTATGAAATCGACCTGGAACAGATTCGGGAGATGGATCGTCTTTCGGAAGAAGATGAACAGTCAAGCGCGGCAGAGGATGAACAGGCGACACGGCCGATTGCTTTGGATGAGCCGATGCCTGCCGCCCATTCTGCCCGGCATCAGGCGCAGGAGCGGGAAAAGCTGCGTCGGCAGCAGCAACAGCAGCTTCTCAAACGGGTCGAAGCGACCGAAAATGAACCGGCGCCCGAGCTGAGCCGTTCAGAAATCCGCAAGCTGAAAAAACAGCAGCAGCAGGAAGAACGTCAGCGGCAGCTTCGCCGGATGCAGCAGCGGGAACAGCAGGCAGCCTCCGCATCTCAGCAGCAGGAGGAAAAGGAAAATATCTACCGGGTACGAGAGGTATCCTCTTCCGAAACAGCGGCAGGGTTTGCACCGGCATTTTCCCGACTCCAGAGGTTGAATTCTGCTGCGGAGATCAGCTCCTGGCGCAGGGCGCTGCGGGATCTGGCAGGTACATCTATCGGTATGGGACTGCTGATTGGATTTTTTGCCATCGTGACGCTGGTACTGACGAGTCTGACCCGTGTGGCAAGTGAATTTGTAGGCAATGCGGTGCTGATGTGGAGCAGCGCGGCACTGGGGCTGGTTGCCGGTGTCTGCGGGTTTGGCGTGATTGCGGGCGGTATCCGGTCATTGTTCCGGTTCAGGGCGAGCAGGGATATCATGCCGGCACTGGTGTACCTGGTGACGATGGCAGAAACGGTTCTGCTGGCCTTCCATCCAGAAGAACTGGCGGGCGGCATGGCATTCTGTTATCTGCCGGTGGGTCTGTTTGTGCTGTCGTCTGCGTATATGAGCAGGTGGATGGTTGCATCCACAGCACTGCGCAACCTGCGTTTTCTGCATACCGGCGGCAGCAAATATTATCTGCATGTCATCCGGGACAGCCGCCTGGCAACCGAGATGACCCGCGGGGTTGTAGACGGGCCGGCATTTGTGGCAGTCAACCGGCGGACGGAATCGGTTTCTGATTTTATGAAGTTATCGTTGTCGATGGATGAAAGCGACCGGCTGTCCCGGAATTTTTCGGTGATCGGCCTGCTGAGCGGGCTTTTGGTGATGGGATTTGCGATGCTGTTCGGCTGGAGCTTTCCAGGGGCGGCATCGCTGACGACCAGCATTGTTTGTCTGTTTTCGCCGGTTCTGACGATGTATCTGTTCAGCTATCCATGCAGAAGGACTGCAAGATTTATGGAACGGGCAGGGGGCGTCATCATCAGCGAAAAGGCGATCGCCCGTTACAGCCTGTTAAATGGTGCATTGATGGATGCTTCGGATATCTTTCCCCCCGGGTTTGTCACCCTGTCAGGGCTTAAGACCTTTGGCAGCGCACGGGTGGACGATGTAATGATCGACACCGCGTCGATGATTCTTGGTTCCGGTTCGGTTCTGGAGAGTATTTTTGAGGGAATCATCGGGGACAGCGGCCTGCTCCGTCCGGTGGAAGACAGACAGTATGAGGACGGCAAGGGACTGGTCGGATTTGTCGACGGACGGCAGGTGCTGGTCGGCAACAAGGCGTTGCTTGAGTCACGTGGTATCCGCTTTTCACTGGATGAGCACCGTAAATGGGCTTCGGGCGTCGGTTGTGCTTGTGTTTATCTGGCGGTCGCGGGGGAACTTGCGGGCGTTTTCCTGATTCGGCTGCAAACGTCGGTCCGTTCGGAAGAGGCAATCCAGATCTTTGCCGACAACGGTATCCGGCTGGCGATCCGCACGACCGACAGCTTTCTGACCCCGCGGCTGCTGGGCAGGCTGTTTCGGATTAATGCCGAGCTGGTCAAAATCCTTCCCCAGCGGCTGGGCGTCTATGTCGACCGTCTGCAGGGCAAGGTCCGGGTCAAACAGGCGGTTGCGGTCAATGATGGCAGCCTTTCCGGGTTTGCCGGGTGCGCAGCCTGCGCAAGAAGGCTTTCCTTTATGGAAGGACTGAACCGGGTGATGATGGTGCTGTCAGTGGTGCTTGGGCTGTGCATGCTGCTGATGCTGACAGTGCTGGGGTCATTCGCCAGCGTCACGCCGCTGGTGATGAGCGGATACGTGCTGTTCTGGCCGGCACTGGGCTGGATTTTGCAGAAAATGATCAGAATATAGTGGCATCTGCCGGGTGATGATTGCATCCGGCGGATTTTTTACCCATTTTGTGGCATACGTGCAAAGATATGGGAAGTTAATTATTAAATTTACAAAAGTTGCTTGAAATTCAGCTGCAATTGCGCTATACTATGTAGTAACTTTGCGGACACGACATGGTGCCCCTGTTTCCAGAAAGGAATGTAAATATGTATAAACTGCGCAAATATGCTGCGGCAACTGCGGCAGGTCTGACAGCTGTCTGTATGCTTTCAGGCTGCGGCAACAGCATTGACCCGGAAGATATTGATTATTCCGTTCAGCTGCTGGCTCCTGATGAAGGCGACGATATCGCGATTTTTGAGACCAGCATGGGGACGATCACGGCTGTTCTGTATACCGATGAAGTTCCGACTGTTGTCCAGAATTTCAAGGACCTGGTTGAGGATGGTTTTTATGATAACCAGGTGATCTATCAGGTTGTGCCGACCGTCGGCGCTGAGATGTTCGGCAGTTCGACTGAGGATGGCAATAGCCCTACCAGCAATACCGAAAAACCGATTAAGGCAGAGTATTCTGACAGCCTTTGGCCGTTTTCCGGTTCACTGTGCGCCCTGTGCGGTGAGATGGGACAGCTGTGGAACAAGGGATATTATTTTGATTCCCGTTCTTTCTTTATCGCCGATATGCCAATTGATGAGGAGACCGGCGAGCAGATGCAGAACAACTACTTCCCGGCTATGATGGTCAACGCATTTGAGGAGCTGGGCGGTGTGCCCGGTATCTCCCAGTACCACACCGTATTCGGTAAGGTTATCGACGGGATGGAAGTTGTCAACGCGATCAATGAGCTGCCGATGACTGCGATCGACATGGAGGGCGAAGGCGCTTCCTCTGAGGAATACGAACAGGGCTACACACTGGACGAGCCGGTCACGATTGAGAAGGTTACGCTCGGCAGCTTCCATGCGGCAGATTATGACGAACTCGACAACACTTTGACCCAGGAAGAATATGACGCAATGGTCTATACCAGTGCTGAGGAACAGGCAGCAATTGACGAAGCGATTGCAAACGGCACCTATGGACAGGAAGAGTCGGAAGAGGATTCCACCAGCTCTTCTGAGTCCTCTGAATCTTCGGCAGAATAAGGTTATCCAAAGGAAAGGACTGTCAGTATGATCAATTTTCGTGAAGCAAAAGCAGGAGATACCATTGTTACGATGAACACCACGCTGGGCAGCATCAAATTCCTGATGTTCCCGGAGGTTGCCCCCAAGGCAGTTGAGAACTTTACGACCCACGCCAAAAACGGCTATTATGATGGTATCATCTTCCATCGTGTCATTGACGGTTTTATGATCCAGGGCGGTGACCCGACCGGTACCGGCCGCGGCGGTGAAAGCATCTGGGGAAGATCGTTTGAGGATGAGTTTTCTCCTGAAGCCCATAACTTCCGCGGTGCCCTTTCGATGGCCAACGCTGGCCCCGGCACCAATGGAAGCCAGTTCTTTATCGTACAGGCAGGCCCTGTCGATAAGCGGATGTTCCCGATGCTGGGCCGCCAGTATGGCGTTAAGCTGGACGAGGAAACCAAAGAAAAATATGCAGAACTGGGCGGCACGCCCTGGCTGGACAATCACCACACCGTTTTCGGTCAGGTAATTGAGGGAATGGATGTTGTCGACAAGATCGCTTCCCAGAAGGTCGGCTTCCAGGATAAGCCGCTGACCGATATCGTAATCGAGAGCATGTCGGTCGAAACACTGTAATTGCAGATATAAAAATACCTCCCGGATTTTATCTGGGAGGTATTTTTGTGCCCCGGGGGTTCGGTGCTTTTTTATTCCAGTTTGCCGAGCGAGTTTGCGACAAGCTGGCTGTAGTCTTCGTCGGTCAGGTCGTAGTGGTAGAACATCTCGTAATAACGGGTGACGTCTGCCTGGATATCAAAGTCGGCCTGTTCCGGGTAAAGGATTTTGGTCATCCACATCATTCCCAGATACCGCTGGATAGAAGGCGGGAAGCCCATCCAGTTGTGGGGTCCGATCGGGACTTCGTAATAACGTCCCGATTGGATGGCCTGCAAACCGCTCCACAGCGGATCGTCGGCTACCGTATCATAAACGCCGCTGTCAGGCGAGAAGAAAATCACTTCCGGGTCCCACAGCATCAGCTGTTCCATATCGGTTTCATTGCCGGTGCCTTTGGAGGAGGGAGACTCGACGATGGCGAGGTTGTCGGCGATCAGGTCAATGATTTCGGCATGGTAGGAGCCTTTCGCGACGACATTGGTGCCGGTGTCTCCGGTCAGATAGAGGACAGACACCTTTTCGTCACCGACTTCTTCCATGATATCCAGCGTCCGGGTGTAGATGCTGTCGCAGAAATCGGCGTATTCCGCTGCTTCTTCTTCCATCCCCAGCAATTCACCCAGCATCGTATAGCATTCCGGCATCGTTTCCATATTCGCGTCAATATGGATAAACGGGATCCCGGTCTGTTCGCCGAGTGCGTCCAGATCTTCAGCAATACCGTCCTTGGAGTCGCCGATGTCGATGACGACGTCCGGGTCGGCAATCATCAGCTGTTCCGGGTTCATCTCGGTATTGCTGCCGTACAGCTGGCCGATCAGCGGGAGAGAATTGTATTTTTCGGGGATATATTTTTCAGCGCCCTCGCTCCATTCGTTGCTCCAGCCGACCAGCGTATCGGGTGCGAGCGAATAGATAACCAGCTGGGAGAGCAATCCCGAGGCTGCAACTGTTTCAATCGGCTCTTCAAAGGTGAATTCCCGCCCAAGTGAGTCGGTAAAAGTAAAGGCAGCAGCTTCTTCCGAAGCTGTTTCAGCGGAGGATTCTTGCGATGAAGAGTTTTCCGAAGATTCGGCGGAAACAGAACTTTCTTCTGAATTTACGCTTTCGGAAGAGCTGCTGTCATTGCTGCCGCAGCCGGCCAGCGATGCAACCATCAGCCCACAGAGAAAAAGTGCCAAAAAACGTTTCATTGGATTACATTTCCTTTCTGTATTTCGATTCATCCGGCAGGAAGACGCGGACATCGCGCCCGCCGGATGGAATATCGACTGCTTTGACTTTCAGACCATACAGCGTCTGGATCATACCGGCGTCGAGGACTTTTGCCGGGTCTCCGTCCCCAGCAAGCACGCCGTCCGCCAGCGCCAGCACACGGCTGGAATAAAGGGCGGCCTGCTGGGGAGAATGGGTCGACTGAATCAGCAGATATCCTTTCGCTGCCAACTGCTGGAGCTGGAGCAGCAGCCGGGTCTGATTGCCGTAGTCCAGATTTGCCGCCGGTTCGTCCAGCAACCAGACACGTGCGTCGGTCATCATCGCCCGCGCCATCATCACCAGCTGCTGTTCGCCGCCGCTCAGCGTATCAAACGCCCGTCCCCGCAGTGTTTCCAGTCCGAGATTGTCCATCACCTCATCCAGTCTTTCCCGTTCAGCCCTGCCGGGATGCTGGAACCATTTCAGCCCCGCTGCCGCTCCCATCAGGATCATCTCTTCGACCGGGTAGGAAAAGGCGGGGGAATGGGACTGCGGAATATACGCAACCTTTGCCGCCAGCTGGCGGGGGGAGAGGGCAGAAAGCGGCTGGCCATCCAGCGTGATCGTCCCTGATGCCCGCAGCTGCCCCAATATACAGCGGAAAAGTGTTGTCTTTCCGGTACCATTGGGGCCGAGCAGTGAGATCAGCTCTCCCCCCTCTGCCGAGAACGACACTTCTTTAAGCAGCGGCTGGCAGTGGGGGTACCCAAACGACAGTCTGTCTACAATCAGTTTCATCGTCCGCCTCCTCTTCTGACCATCATCCACAGGAAGAAAGGTGCGCCAATAAACGCGGTCAGAATGCCGATCGGCAGTTCCACCGGGAGGAGTGTCCGGGAAACATTGTCCACCACCAGCAGGAATATTCCGCCCATCAACGCCGTTCCCGGCAGAAGGTAACGGGTTTCGCTTCCGGTCAGCCTGCGGGTCATATGCGGAATCACCAGTCCGACCCATCCGATTGTACCGCTGGATGATATCGCAGCCGCAGTCAGCAGCGTTGCAGCCAGGATGACTGCAAGCCTTGTCCGGGCGGGATGGATGCCGAGTGCACGGGCTTCCTCGTCGCCAATCGTCAGCAGTTGCAGCCGCCAGCGGAGCAGCAGCAGAACGGCTAACCCCAGCACAGTCGGAATCAGAGCAGTCAGCACACTGTTCCAGTTTGCGCCCGACAGGCTGCCCATCAGCCAGTAGGTGATCTCCGGCAGCTGGCTTTCCGGGTCGGCCGCAAGTTTCAGGCAGGAGGTTCCGGCTGAAAAGAGGGAGGAGACCATCATCCCGGCCAGTACCAGCGTCATAATTTTATCCCGTCCAGTGGCGCCGATCAGGCAGGCAATCAGCATGCTGCCAAGGCTCATCACAAAGGCGGACAATGTAATCCCGCCCGACGCGGCTCCGGCGAGAATTGCCAGCGCTGCCCCAAATGCTGCCCCTGATGAAGCACCCAGCACGTCCGGTGAAGCCATTGGGTTCTGAAAGACACATTGATAGGCACATCCGGCGGCCGATAGCCCGGCTCCGACGGTAATTGCCAGCAGAATTCGGGGCAGACGGATGTTATAGATGACCCGGCCGATGCTGTCGGCTGGGCTTTCTCCCAGCCCCAGCAGGTCGTGTCCGAACTGGCGGAAGATATCGCCGAGGCTGACCGGGTACCGTCCGAGCGGGAAAGACAGCAGGGTGCATCCGATCAGCAGAAACAAAAGTATCAGCAGCACCCAGCCCGCCTTTTTCGTCTTTTTCATCTTTCCACCCCGTTTTCCTTTTTCCATTGCAGGATTTGCTGTCGGTAGCCGCCTGGCTCACTGCCATCGGTGATCTGTACCCGGGGATTTTCCGAAAGCATGCCGACAAATCGGTTATAAGCGCTGCGGAAGTTGGTTTGCTGCATCCAGCGGCGAATTCCTTCGCTGCCGTCTGGGGCCTTGAGCACACCGATACAGGGAATCTCTCCTGAAAACAGCTGTTCCAGTCGGTGATAAAACGCCGGAATCAACAGTTCTTTTCCACCGATTTCGTCCAGCAGGAAAAAGCGCGGCTTTCCCTCCATCATCGGAATCGTCCGGGAAAGCAGGATTTCCGTTTTTATCCCTTCTCCCGGAATCAGAAAGATGTCTTTTCGGTCGGGGTCCCATCTTCCGTTGACCCCTTCCGATAAAGCGGGCGGAATATGCGCAAACCCTCTGCGCGTTCCATCTTCGTCCAGCAGCCGTACCGTCCGGTAACCGCCTGCCATCTCGATCACATCTTCCAGTGCGGATAAAAGGGCGGTCGATTTGCCGCAGCCAATTTTTCCGGTCAGCAGCAGATGATATGATAAATTTTTGATGCCAACCCCTCCCTTTACAGCACAATATCCGGTATCAAAGTAATCAAAGTGATAACGGTTATCACTTTGATTACGGCAGAAAATATTTTACCATATCTTCCTACATCTGACAAGCGATATTTTTATAAAAAAATATCCGTTTTCCGGTTTGTTTCTCCCTGACAAAAGCACCCGGAAAGCCGCTGTTGAAACTGGAAAATACTGACAGCATTTTCTGTTCATGTTTGGGCGGACGACCAGATAAATCGGGCAGAATAAACTGTATCCGTTTTGTGACCGGCGGATACAATTGTTTTTGGGAGTGAAGATTATGCAGTCAGGAAAGCGAAAAGTCGTGATTGTTGGAACCGGCATGGTCGGAATGAGCTATGCCTACAGCCTGGTCAACCAATCGGCCTGTGATGAGCTGGTGCTGATCGACGTCAACCGCCAGCGGGCAGAAGGAGAGGCGATGGATTTGAACCATGGTCTGGCTTTCGCCGGAACCAATATGATGATCTATGCCGGGGATTATGACGACTGCCGGGATGCAGATATTGTCGTGATCAGTGCTGGTGTGGCTCAGAAACCGGGTGAAACCCGGCTGGATCTTCTCAAACGCAACGCTGAGGTCTTTCGGATGATTATTGAACCGGTGACTGCGTCTGGATTCAATGGAATCTTTCTGATCGCGACCAACCCGGTGGATATTATGACCCGGATTACCTGCGCGTTGTCGGGATTTAACCCCCGTCGGGTGCTGGGCAGCGGTACCGCACTGGATACTGCCCGGCTGCGCTATCTGCTAGGGGCGTATATGAAGACCGACCCGCGCAATATCCATGCCTTTGTCATGGGGGAACACGGGGACAGCGAATTTGTCCCGTGGAGCCAGACACTGCTCGCGACCAAGCCGATTTTGGAAATCTGTAAGGAAGAGCCAAAACTGGTTGACTTTGCACGGCTGACCGAGATTGAAGAGGAGGTGCGCACCGCCGCCTATAAGATCATTGAAGCGAAAAAGGCAACCTATTATGGTATCGGAATGGCAATGACCCGCATCACCCGTGCGATTCTCGGGGATGAACGGAGCGTGCTTACCGTCTCGGCAATGCTGCGGGGGGAATACGGCCAGCGGGATATTTATGTCGGTGTTCCCTGCATCATCAACCAGAACGGTATCCAGCGGGTTTTGCAGCTTGGGCTGACAGATGAGGAACAACAGAAACTGGAGCGTTCCTGTGATACACTGCGGGAAAGTTATGAAGGAATTCTGGGATAAAACCGGGTGAAAAAGGTTCCCGTCTGTGAACTGCACCCCATTTGTTAGACAAGTATGGTATAATACTTGTATTAGGAAATGGGGTGTTTTTCTATGCCAAAAAGAAGACCGAATAAACGATACACAGGGGAGTTCAAGCAGATGGTTGTGGAGACCATGATGCGGGAGAAAATTAGCTGCAAGGAAGCAGCCAGACGCTTTGAAGTAAGAAGTGACACACAGGTGGCATCATGGGAGCGAATTTATCTAACAGAAGGTCCCGAGATGCTCTATGTGGAACGACGGGGCCGCGGAAGTAAAGGCCGTCCGCCAAAGCTGCCCAAAGAAGTTGAAGACGATCTTTTGAAGGAAGTCCAGCGACTGAAACAACAGGCGAATTAAAGCAAGGTTAAAGGGCCTGCCGCCCGCTTTACACAGACAACAAGCCCTTTTGGCTGCTTGAGCAGTTTGAGTCGGATATATTTGTCTAACTTTTTGGGGTCACTTCACAGACGGGAACCATGATTTTATAAAGATGTGACCAGGCCTGTAAGCCGAGTTCTGTCGTGTGTGACAATCTATCTCGACAGGACGTCGCCGTCCTGCTCAAGCCACCCTTCGGAAGCGCCGGACCAGCGATAACCTTCCAGTCGGTGTTGCATCGGATAGGGTTTACAGAGCCAGGACGTCTCCGCCCTGCTGGTGAGCTCTTACCTCGCCTTTCCATCCTTACCGGGGGTATCCCGGCGGTATTTTTCTGTTGCACTTTCCCTAAAGTCGCCTTCGGCTGCCGTTAGCAGCTATCCTGTCCTGTGATGCTCGGACTTTCCTCATGTAAAAACACGCTGCCACACAGCCTGCTCACAAGCGATATTTTACCATGCCCCTAACGGTTTGTCAAGCAGAACAGGAAAAATCCAACCTGCAGAAAAATGATTGACAAAATTCAGGCGGTATGATAGGATATGTTTGGAGGAAAAATATGAAAACAACGATCAAGAAAGCCTTAACCGGTCTGCTGCTGATTGCAGGCGTGATCTACCTGCTGGATAGGGGATGCGTTTTTTATCATCTGACTGGAGTGCCCTGTCCGGGTTGTGGGATGACCCGCGCGCATCTTGCAGCGATGCAGCTGGACTTTCAGACAGCGTTTTTGATGCACCCGCTCTGGCCGGTCACAGTTCCGCTGTTGGGGTGGGCATACTGGAAAAAGGGCCGTTTTTTTGTTTCCCGCCGGAATAATGCGGTTTTTACTGGAATGTTGGTCGTAGTTTATCTTGGTGTATATCTGGTCCGGCTTTGTCTGCTGTTCCCGGATACGCCTCCAATGCAGTTTGATACCGGGGCGTTGCTCCCATCAGTGTATCAGTGGCTGCGTAAGATTATTTGAGAGGGTGTTTCAGCATGGTTCAGCAAAAAAGTTTTTTGACCTTTCTCCTGCTCAGCATCATTACCTGTGGAATTTACAGTTATTACTATCTGTACCGTATGACGCAGG
>DVLN01000101.1 GCA_018715465.1 Candidatus Faecivivens stercorigallinarum
ATTCTAAACAAAGTAACCTGTGATAACTTTTGCCACAAATCAGAAAGGAGGGTGGTATATGTCAGTCATTTCTCTGTATGCAACCAATCCAAAAGTTCGAAATGACCTGCTCGCGGTGCTGGTTCGCCTCAATCAGCAGGACCTTGCTCCCATTCAAGCCGAACATTTTACCAGCTTTCCGCAGTTTTTAAAGAGTGGACGTGAGAATCCCAGACGAATTTTGCTGCTGGCACAGGAGGGAAGCAGGAGCGTGGAACTGGCAGCGACCATTGTGGAAGAATGTCCACACAATCCACTGATCTGGCTTTCCGATCTGGATTTTGCACTGTTTTCCTATCGTCTGGAGGTGGAGCATTTCGGGCTTTTGCCGGGGACAGAAGAGAGCCTGCGGGTTGCGCTGCATAATTGTAAGAATAAGCAGCGGGAAATTTCCTTTCCTATACAGTCTGAGCCGGTACCGGTCGGCAATCTGCCATTCTGGCAGAAGCTACTGGCAAAAGGCAGGAGAATCTTTGAGAAAATCAGACAGTAACCATCAGATTCTGTACGATTAATTATAACATAAAAAGTCAAATGGGGTCAAAATATTTTGACACAGCTGATTTTTTATTTCAAATTAAATATTTATCCTGAAAGGAGTCTATTTGTGGACGGAATACTTGAAAAACTGAAACAGGAGGTTGCAAATACCCCTGATCGGAAACTGTATAACTTTTTGGACTGTGACAGTGAGCCTTTTAAGGAACATATCGTTACAAGCGGACAGGCTTGGCAGCATGCCAGCGACATTGCCGCAGAACTGTTGGCCAAAGGCGCCAGAAAAGGTGACCGGGCGGTCATCCTTTCTTTGCAGGATGAAGGAACGGTGTATGCCGTATGGGCGTGTATGATGATCGGTGTTGTGTTTACGCTGATTCCACCACCTTTGGACAAGAGTAAACTCAACCGGTTTGTGGCTGTACTCAAAAGCTGCAACCCTAAATTTTTGATCTCCAATGCGGCGCTTGAGCAGACAAATGACAACAATCCTTCCGCGGCGCTGCTGCGGCAGGCATTTTTTCAGGTCGTAACGCTGAAGCGGATTTATACCGACCGGGTAAAACCCTATCGTGGCCCGTCGCTGCTGTGCAGCCATCAGCCGGATGACTTGATTTATCTGCAATACACTTCCGGTTCTACTTCGGCTCCTAAAGGAGTCATGGTTACATATCAAAACCTGATGGCATGTATTGCTCTTTGTATGGAAATTTTCGATTTCAAAAATACCCATCAGTCTTTGGTATCCTGGGTGCCGTTTTATCACAATATCGGGTTGGTGGTCGCGATCTTTATGCCGGCATATGCTGACCATGCAGTGGCGCACTTCATTCCGACGCTTCAATTCCTTCAGCGGCCGGTCATTTGGCTGAAAGCGCTCTCCCAGTATCAGGCAACCATTACGGCGGCTCCAAACTCAGCTTATGAGCTGTGTACCCGGCTTGTCACCCCTTCGGAAGCCGAGCAGTATGATTTGAGTCATATGCAGCGGCTGATCAACGGTTCGGAGACGGTCGATCCGCATACTGTTGACGCTTTCTGTACGCTGTTTCAGCTGCCGAAGGACACATTTGCTCCGGGGTATGGACTTTCGGAATGTGTCTGTGTCGCATCGTTATCCAGTCGAGATTATCGTTGTGCGGCCATTTCACAGGAGGATTATCACCACGGTCTGTTCCGTCCCCAGCAAGATGGGGATAAGCTGATCGTCAGCGTAGGGCGGCCGGCGGCGGATATGAAAATTGTAGCAGTTCATTCGGATCTTACCCCCTGTAAGGAGGGAGAGATCGGCGAGATTTGTTTGCAAGGTTCCAATGTATGTGCAGGTTACTGGAACAATCCTGAGGAAAGCCGTGTCTTTGCAACAATTATTCCCGGATATTCCGGTAATTTTTATCGTACAGGCGATATGGGCGCAGTATATGAGGGGCAACTATACCTGACTGGCCGGATCAAAGAAATGATTATTATTGGAGGTAAAAATATTTTCCCCAGTGACACCATCATCCAGCTGCATGAGGAAGGATTTTCGCTTCCGATGAGCAGTATGGCGGTTTTCTCGGTCCATAAGGGAGGAAAGGAACAGGCGGTTTTCTGTGCCGAGTGTGGCGTGGATGCGGATTTTGCCCAATTGGCTGCTCAGGTAAACCGGATTATCTCCGATGCCTTTGGTTTTTCATTTAAAGATGTGGTTTTCGTTCGGGAGGGAACTCTCCCGCGAACAGATAACCGCAAAATTCAGACGCTGGCCGCCAAACGTGCTTATGAATCCGGTCAGCTGGCCGTCTTGTTCAGCACGCGGCGGAATGGCAATAACAACCAGTTACCGGCTTCGCTGGTCAGAATGGAGATTTCTCCTTATGCTTCTGCGGAGGAGATTCAGCCGGTTATCCGGGAGATCTTTGAAACACTGTTGCCGGGTGTAAAATTTGGTCTGGAGGACAGCTTCCTGGAACTGGGCGGCGATTCTCTGGGAATGATGGAACTGATCGCAAGTCTGGAGAGTACTTTGCAGATTACAATTGACCTGCGGGAGATCGTTGCATCCCCGACCGTTGCGGGAATCTCACAATATTTGAGCGATCTGTTGTCTGGACGCAGTGAGCGACAGCGGACTGATCTCAGGGCAGAATGTGTCCTCGATCAGGATATCGTTCCTAAAACGGCGTATCTTCATCAGCCGGCTGATTGCAGGAAGATTTTCGTGACGGGTACTACCGGATTTTTGGGTGCTTACCTGGTGCGGGAGCTGATCCAGAACCGCCGGTCGGAAGATACAGTAGTATATTGCCACGGTCGGGGAAGTTCGCCGGAAGCGGTGATGGATCGAATTGAAAAGAATATGCGGCGGTTTGGTTGCTGGGAGGAGAGCTACCGGAAGTATATTTGCCCGGTTCCGGGCGATCTGAACCAGCACGGGTTGGGGATCGGATACGAACAGTACCAGCAGCTTGCAAAGACTGTAGACATGGTGATCCATAATGGTGCGGTTTTGAATTTTATCCTGCCGTACCGTCAGCTGAAAAAGGTTAATGTTACCGGTACAGCAGAAGCACTGCGGTTTGCCTGCACTGGCCGTGCCAAGTATTTTCATTATGTCTCATCCTACAGTGTTTATGATAACCCGAGCCATTTTGACAAACATGTGATGGAGGATGATCCGCTGGAAAGCCCTGATGGATATTTCCTCGGATACTCTGAGACCAAATGGGTTGCAGAACAACTGGTGAGAATTGCCCGTGAACGTGGACTGCGTGCCAGTATTTATCGTCCGGGAGATATTACCGGTACGCTTGCGGATGGTCTGTGGAAGCTGGAAGACCTGATCAGCCGGTCGATTGTTGGCTGTATCCAGATGGGAAGTTTCCCAGAGATCCAAGTCAATCTGCATCTTACGCCTGTTGATTATGTGGCAGCCGCGATTGTACGGATCGCCTTCCAAAACGGCAGTGAAGGCCATGCCTATAATATTCTGAATGAACATCTGATGCCGGTGGAACAGTTTTATCGGCTGCTGCGCCGGTTGGGGTACAAAGTAGGCCACCTGCCGTTTGATGAATGGTGCCGCAAACTGGAAAGCTGTTCGGCGGATGAAAATGTTCTGCGGGTTCTTTCCTGCCTGTTTACGGACAGTCGGCTGCAAGGGGAGAGTCTGGTCGAACGTTTTGGGGCCCGACAGGCGAAAATGGATACCAGCAATACCCAGAAAATGCTTGCCGGCAGCAACATCAGCTGTCCGCCGGTCAATGATCTGTTGATGGAACGGTACCTTGCAAACTTTGCACAGGGTGGCTGGATTCCGGCTCCGGTTCATCCCAATATCCTGCAAAAACTGCTGGGAATGCTTCCCGGAAGGAAATAACAGCATATAATTACCTGCAAATTTCATTCAGCTGAGGTGACATGATTATGGAAAATGAGCGCATCAATTATACACAGGTGGTATGGGAAATAACCCGTCTGTTACAGGAAGCAGAGTCGCTGGAAGAGGCACTCCGTACCAGCCTGAGCCAGGTCGTTCGGGCGGTTGGCGCCGAAGCGGGCACTATTTGGTTTTATAATTCGGCAGGGGATAAGCGAATTTATCCCTCCTTCTGGATCGGCGGTGCGGACCTGACCGGTTTGAGTCTAGCCGAGGGTGAAGGTATCGCCGGTACAGTGGTAAAAGAAGGCAAGACGACGGTGGTCAAAGACTGCCAGAGCGACCCTCGATGGGCTGGCCGGTTTGATGAAACGACTGGATTTGTGACCCGGAGCATGGTCTGTGTGCCATTGGTCAACAAATATGAGGTGATCGGCTGTATCCAGATCATCAATAAAAAAGATGGTACATTGTATGACGACGCCGACGTCGACCTGTGCGAAAACCTTGCGATGCTCGCCGCTATCGCAATTGACGATAAGGGTCTGAACCTAGGCTTTACCGAGGAAAAGAAGGTCATTATTTCGCTGCGTGGGGTGACTAAGACGTTTGGTTCGGGAGAAACCCAGATTCAGATTCTCAAAGGAGTCAATTTGGATGTCCGGGAAGGGGAATTCCTGGTCATTCTGGGTGAGTCGGGCTGTGGTAAATCGACGATGCTCAATATCATCGGCGGGATGGATCAGCTTACGACTGGCACCTTCCTGTTTAATGGAGAGGATTATTCTCACGCGGACGATAATCAGCTGACGATGTACCGCAGAAATTCTGTCGGATTTATCTTCCAGGCCTACAATCTGATGCCGACCCTGACTGCCGAAGAAAATCTCAATTTCATCGGCGAGCTGTGTGAAAACCCGATGGATGCGCAGCAGGCGTTGGACAGCGTCGGGCTGCTGGGCAGAAAGGACAACTATCCTTCCCAGATGTCCGGCGGTCAGCAGCAGCGTGTTTCGATTGCCCGGGCGCTGATGAAAAAGCCGCGGGTCATTCTTGCCGACGAGCCGACTGCCGCGCTGGACTACGAAACCAGTATTGAAGTCCTGACCGTCCTGGAAGAGGTTATCAAGGCGGGTACGACTATGCTCATGGTAACCCATAATGAGGAGATCGCCAAGATGGCCAACCGTGTCATCCGTATGAAGGGCGGCGTTGTGGCAGAGGTTATCGTCAACCGTCATCCCGCCAGTGCGAAGGAGTTGGTGTGGTAATGATGATGAAGAAAAATGCGTGGAAACATCTGTTGCGCAGTATCCGCAAAGGTGGGGTATCCTTTGTTGCCGTCGCGGTCATTGCGGCGGTCAGCATTGCAATTTTCCAGGGATTTCAGTCTTCTGCCAATGCGATTTTACAGAGGGCGGACCAGTATTTTACCGACAACAACCTTGAAACATTGGAGATTGCCTGTGCAAACGGCATTACTGAGGAGGATATCGCAGCAATTGCCGGATGGGATGGTGTGGAGGCTGTTGTGGGCGGATATACCGATTCTGTCCTGCTGAAAACCGGTTCGGAAAAGATACTGGTGCAGGCGCGCTCCCTGTCAGATCAGATCAATCTTCCGGTCGTGCTGGAAGGAACGCTGCCAGCTGCCGAAAACGAGGCGGCAATAGAAGAAATCCTTGCCAAAGAGCAGGGAATTGCTGTCGGGGACAGTATCACACTCGAACAGGATGGCTGCCTGATGGGTAACACCTTTACAGTGACGGCTATCATCAATCAGCCAAATTACTGCTGTGCCAGTGTTGAGGATTCCCGGGGAACGGGTGAAGCTGGTCTGGGGTCAAATGAGTACTATATCGCGCTGCCGGTTTCTGCTTTTGACAGCAGCTATTACAGTGACTGCTATACGGTCGCGTATATCGACAGCGACCGTCTGGACGGTATCTATTATTACTCAGATGAATATGAGAAGGGCGAAGCGGAATATCTGGCTTTCCTTGAACCGTTGGCACAGCAGCGAGCTGAACAGCGTTATCAGCAGTTAAATGATGAAGCGCAGACCGAACTGGATGACGCACGTGCTGAAATTGACGATGCACAGGCTGAAATTGACGATGGTCAGAAACAGCTGGATGATGCGAAGGCAGAATATGACGAAAACGCCGCCAGTCTGGAGGATGCCAGAACGGAAATCGCTGAAAATGAAGAAAAGCTGGAAGATGCGCGGATTGAGATTGCTGACGGAGAGAAAGAACTGGAAGATGCCAAATCTGAGCTTGCTTCCAAAGAATCGCAGTACTCTTCCGCTCAGCGGCAGTATAACCAGCAGAAATCCAAACTGGACGCTGCCCGTACGGAATTGAATAATCAGCTGACAGCACTGGGACTGAGTACCGATCTGGACGAAGCACTGCTGGCACTGGATGCGTTTGGAGAAGCAGGCGCGCCGCTTAAATCGGCAATTCAGGAGTACCAGGCGGGTGAATCTCAGCTTGCTGCCGCAAACCGGCAGTTGCAGGCTTCTTCCAGCGCCCTGCAATCGGCACGCAATCAGATTGCGTCTGCTGAACAGGAGTTGGAGGATGCCAGACAGGAACTTGCCGACGGTGAACAGGAGCTTGCCGATGCCAAACAGGAACTTGCCGACGGTGAGCAGGAACTTGCTGACGCCAAAATTGAACTGGAAGACAAGGAACAGGAGCTTGCTGACGCAAAATCTGAATTGGAAGACGCCCGTGTGGAACTTGCAGATGCTGAGCAGGAGGTAGAAGATCTCCAGATGCAGGATTGGATCCTTTCGGGCAGAAGCAATGTTGGAGATGTACGCGGTATTAAAACGATCGTCAAGGCGATTTACGGTTTGAGTTATGTTATGGCTGCCGTCTTTTTGCTGGTCGCCGTGGTGATCTGTTTTGCCGCGATCACCCGTGTTATCCGGGAACAGCGGGTAATGATCGGTGCACAGAAAGCATTAGGCTTTACATCGGGAGAAATTCTTCGCCACTATATGCTGTACAATATCTTCTGCGGGGTGCTGGGTATCCTGTTGGGCTGGTTCCTGAGCGTATCAATTGTCGAGCTGATGTCGCTGAACATTTTTGTGCCCAAATTCCTGATTGGTGAAGTACCGCTTGCCTTTACGATCAAGACGGCACTGATTTCGGCCGTCATTTGCCTGATTGTATTTATCGGTGCAACCTATCTGACCTGTGCCCGGTTGGTACGTCAGCCTGCAACTGAACTTTTGCGGGGGGAAGTCCCGGCACGCGGAAAGCGGTTGTTCTTTGAAAATTGGGGATTCTATCAGAAGATGAACCTTTATTCCCGGACAATGATCAAAAACGTTCTCAACGATAAAGGACGAATGGTTACGACCATCATTGGTATCGTCGGCTGTACCGCATTGCTGGTGGCTTGTTTCTCAATGAAACTTGGTATTCAAAATGCTTCCAAAACCGAGTTTGATTCTTACGCGTTTTATGATGCACGTCTGATCGTAGATAGTGAAACGGGAGATGTGGATGAATTTGCACAGCTGCTGAATGACTCGGGAGTCGGCTATACGCTGATTCAGGATAAACTGAAAAACTTCCGGGTTGACGGCGGTGATTGGGAAAATGCCCACATCGTGACCACAGATGATGAGCAGGCTTTGCAGGAATATATGAAACTGTCGGACCTGAACGGTCATACTGTTCAGATTCCTGAAGAAGGTGTGCTGGTTTCCCGGCGTGCCGCAGAAAATATGAACCTGTCTGAAGGCAGCGTGCTGGAACTGATGGATCAGAACGGGCAGCCCAAAGAGGTTACAGTGTCGGGCATTATTGAGCACTATCTGCCGTATTATCTGATCGTCACCAGTGAAGAGTATTACAGTACAGTTTTGGATGAAGAGACAGACCCTTGCGTCTTCCTGCTGAAAGGGGACGTTCATGGCTTTGAAGATCAGGCAGCCGATATGGATGGCTTCCTGTCACTGCGGGACAACAGCAATTATTCTGCATCCGGCAGTGAACTGGACTTGGTCATTGGTATCTGTACCGCTTTGTCGGCAGTCATGTCTGTTTTGGTTCTGCTTAACCAGATCACGATGTACATCGACCGCAAAGCACGGGAACTGGCAGTCATGCGGGTCAATGGATATACCATTAAACAGACCCGTGCATATGTGTACAAGGATAATATCGTGCTGATCATCATGGGGTTGCTGTTTGGCTGCCTGTTTGGTGTCGGACTGGCGTATATATCGGTCCGCACAATAGAGGCAGGCGCGGAGCATTTTGTCCGGTCGCCTAATCTGATTGCCTGTCTGATATCCTGTGTGATTGGTGCGGTCTTTGCGGTAGCGGTCAATCTGTATGCGCTGCGTAAGATCAACCGCCTGAATTTGACCAATGTTGCTTCTAACTGAGGTGGTTAGATGAGAGGAGAAACGGTATGCAAGATACAATCCGCCTGAAGCTGCTGGGTGTCCGCGGGACAGTGCCTGTTCACGGGGAACAGTTCCGGCAGTTTGGCGGTGCCACCAGCTGTGCTTTTCTGCAGGCCGGGGATGAGGCATTCATCCTCGATGCCGGGACCGGCCTGCTGACCCAGCCGGTCGGCTCATTCTTTCCAGACAGGCACCATTTTACTATGCTTTTGAGCCATGCCCATGTTGACCATCTGATGGGTCTGCCGATGTTTTCACCGCTGTTTGACAGCGAAGGCTGCTGCGATATTTACCTAAAAACGCGAAACGGTTTGTCTGCACAGCAGCAGGTGGAACAACTGATCGCACCGCCCCTCTGGCCGATCCGCACCAATGCGTTTAAAGGAAAGATACGGTTTCATGATGTCCTGCCGACTTTCAGAGTTGGTGAAGTGCAGGTGGACACGATGGATTCCATCCATCCCGGCGGGTCGACAATCTACAGAATTTCCTGCGGAGATAAATCGGTGGTGTATGCTACCGATTTTGAACCGGCAGATGACAACCCGGAGGCATTTTGTGAATTTGCAAGGGGCTGTTCACTGCTGCTGCTGGATGCGCAGTACACCGATGAAGAGTATCTGCGGGTAAAAGGATTCGGACATTCGACCATTTCCCGCAGTATTGCGATTGCCCGCAGGTGCGGGGCAGAGCGCACTCTTCTGATACATCATGATCCCAACCGGACAGACTCCCAGCTGCTGGAATTTGAGCAGGCGGCCCGGCAGGAATATCCCGGTATCAGCTTTGGCCGGGCAGGAGAGGAGATTTGCTTATGATCTGTACAAAAACACGTTTTACACTCTTCCGAAAACTGCTGCCGGTACTTTTGGCCGTAGTTTTGGTATTTGGACTGTGCGGAAGGGCGTTTGCAGCGGATAGCGCGGCCGGAACAGATATGCGGCTGACGACAACCCAGGGAACAGTTACCCTGAAAAATATCAATGGAAAAACCCTGTCGGTGCGGGACGGGATGAAACTGTACAGCGGCTATACCCTGTCAACTGGCGCGAAAAGTTATGCGTATGTTACCCTCGACAGTCAGAAGGTCATTAAGCTGGATGCCAATTCCTCGACCGAAATCCGCGCTAAAGGCAGCAAACTGGAAATCATGGTTAAGTCAGGTAAACTATTTTTCAATGTCAAAAGTCCGCTGACTTCCAGTGAATCCATGAATATTCGTACTTCGACGATGGTAACCGGTATTCGCGGGACATCTGGGTACATTTCAGTATTGGATACAAACACCTCTTCGGTTGCCATTACCGATGGACAGGTGCAAGTGGAGAGCACAGATACCGGTGCCGGCAGTCAGTCGGTTACGGTACAGGCTGGCCAGACGGCTTCTGTAGCTGTACAGCAAAACGGAACGGAGACCACGATTTCTCTGGAAAATCTGACTGTGGAAAGTATTCCCGGATTTGTCGCAGTCGAGCTGCAAAAGGATGAGGATTTACAGCAGCGGGTACAGGAATCATCCGGCCTGCCGGTTGATCAGATTATTGAATCGGCTGATCAGCGACTTTCAGCGGATGAACAGCAGGCAGAGGATGAAATGGAATCAGCCGGTTTTCTGACGGACCGTGTGACCCAGGCTCCGATCTTCCGTGAACCGGAAACGAATACGGGTTCTGATTATTACCCGGAAGTTCCGCAGTGGCCTGAATCCAGTGAGCCATCGAGCGAACCTTCCAGTGAGCCCTCAAGCGAACCTTCGAGTGAGCCCTCAAGCGAACCTTCGAGCGAGCCCTCAAGCGAACCCTCCAGCGAGCCTTCTAGTGAACCAAGTGACTCGTATACTGTTACAACAGACATCACAATAACCCAGCTTGAAAGCTATCTGACCCAGTACAACAAAGTTACGGTTAGTGCTGGCGTTGCTGTTACTGTAAATACCACCGGAACAATTCCTGCTGGTAAAGAAGTTATTTTGAACGGGAGTTTAAGCATTACCAGTAATGGTAAGCTGACCAATAACGGAAGTCTGACAGTTGGAAACGGTGGCTTAATTACTATTGAACAGAATACTGCTGGTACAGATGGCGGTGGAAGCACCGTTAATCAGACCAACCATCTGCTGATCAATAATGGAACGCTTACTGTCTCGTCCGGTGGCACAGTTGTGAACAACAGCTATGCTCCTTATGGTGCGAATGGCAGCTGCGGCGTAAATAATTATGGCAGTGTTAAGATTGAAGTTGGTGGCAGCTTTACAAATAGTGGCGATTTTTGCAACTATACGGGCGGTACTCTGGACGTCTCGGGAACATGGAGCGGCAGCTCTGTTACCAATCAAGGCGGTACGGTTTCCGGTATCAATACTTTAGTCGAAAATCCGTAATATACCGGAGCGCAGGGAGACAGTATGAAGAAAAAAATCATCAAACGGGTGGCGGCAGCGCTGATATCTGCCGGGGTTTTTACCGTCGCCGCCCTTCTTGGGCTCTTTTACAACATTGATCAGAGTATATCCGATACCCTTTACCAGACCCCGAAGGCACTGAGTGGGAACATCTTTGTAATCGGTATTGACGACCGCGCGTTGGAAGATATCGGCCCCTATAACACCTGGGGCCGGGATATCATGTCGATGGCGATTGAGGCACTCAATGCTGACGAAAACTGCCGGCCGGCAGTGATCGGAATTGACGTGCTGTATACCGGTGAGAGCGACCCGGAGCTGGACGACTGGCTTGCAGAGGCCGCCGGAGCATATGACAATGTCGTAACGGCGTCTGTCGCCAATTTCGGAACCGAGCTGGTGACCGAGGATACCGGAAACTTCTATCTGGAGGATTACGCGGTTTTGTCATATGAAGAGCCGTATACACAGCTTCGGGACGTTACGACGCAGGGGCATATCAACGCAATGTACGACCAGGATGGCGTACTGCGGCACAGTATCCTGCAAATCGACCTGCCTGATGGACGGACTATCCCGTCTTTTGCTTATGCAATCTACCAGAAATATGCTGCCGCAAATGGTCTTCCGGTTGAGCTTTCCATGCCGACGGATGAGCTGCACCGGTTTTATGTCGATTATTCGGCGCTGCCAGGCGGTTTTTATGACGGTATTTCGGTCAGCGATCTGCTTTCGGGTGATTTCCCTGCTGAGCAGCTTGCCGGCTCGATCGTGCTGATCGGGCCGTATGCAGCCGGGCTGTCCGACTATGTGACGACAGCCATCGACCATGCGTCGCTGATGTACGGGGTGGAGTATCAGGCCAATGTGATCAATCAGATGCTTCGGCAGGATTTTAAGACCGAGGTTTTCAATCTGTTGCAGGCCGGGCTGCTGTTTGTCCTGTCAGCCGTCTGCCTCTGGTTTTTCCTCAGCTTTAAACTGCGGTATGCATTGCCGGTCTGGCTGTTGGTTTCAGTTGGAAGCGTGCTGCTCTGCCGGGGGCTGTACAGTGCCGGCATGGTTTTGCATCCGGTCTGGTTCTGCCTGACGGTCACGGTCTTTTTTGTCGGGGCGGTTGGCTTCAACTATGTGCAGGCGGCGCTGGAAAAGCGAAAGATTTCTGCGACCTTCAAACGGTATGTTGCGCCTGAGATTGTAGGTGAGCTGCTCCGGGAAGGGACTGACGCATTGGGACTGGGCGGCAAGTTGTGTGATATCGCAGTCTTGTTTGTCGATATCCGCGGCTTTACAACCATGAGCGAGGTACTGACTCCGCAGGAAGTCGTTTCAATTCTCAACCGTTATCTCAGTCTGACCACCGACTGTATTATGAAAAATCACGGTACGCTGGATAAGTTTGTCGGTGACTGTACAATGGCAATCTGGAATGCTCCAATCGAACAGGAAGATTATGTCATGAACGCCTGCAAGGCCGCTGTCGATATGGTCGAAGGCTCCAAAGCTCTGTCACAGGAGCTGCTGGAAAAATTTGGCCGGACAGTTTCGTTTGGTATCGGCGTGCACTGCGGCAGCGCGGTTGTCGGCAATATCGGAGCGGAGATGCGAATGGACTTTACCGCAATCGGAGACACCGTCAACACCAGCGCCCGGCTGGAAGCAAACGCTCCCGCCGGCAAAATTTATATCAGCCGCGAAGTGGTCGACCGGTTGGGGGACAGGATCAAAACAACCTCGCTGGGCGATGGAATCAAACTGAAAGGGAAATCCCAGCAGTTTGAGATCTTCCTTTTGGACGGAATCGCGGAATAAAGAGGAGGTATGCGAGATGAAACGCTTTTTATCGCTGCTCGTGCTGACGGTTATGCTGGTAATGACAGCATTTCCTGTCTGCGGAGCGGATACCGCCAGCCGGCTGCCGGCGGCTTCCGGTTTTACGGTGGATGGAGATACACTGTACATCGCGGACAGTTACAATCGTGCGGTCTGGAAGATGGAAGACGGCGTCACTGAACTGCTCGCCGGGCAAACCGAACTGACCGATCTTTCCGGTCAGCCTGCTGCCGGATATCGGGATGGTTCATTTACGCAGGCGGCTTTTGATTCGCCGTGGGCGGCGGTACCCTATGAAGACGGGCTGCTTGTTTCAGACTCTGGCAACCATGTTCTGCGGTACCTTGATCTGAACAGAAAACGGGTATACACTGCGGCCGGTACGGGTGAAGCCGGATACCGGGATGGAAGCAGCCGGGTGGCGTTTGATACTCCGACCGGTCTGGCGGTCGATGATGACGGGACGGTGTATATCGCCGATACCGGCAACAATGTGATCCGTGCAATGGACAGCGACGGCAATGTTACCACCTATGCGGGCGGTGAAGAAGGATGCTCCCTCGGTACCTTGAAACAGGCACGCTTTTCACAGCCGACTGGGTTGTGCTATGCAGACGGGGTTTTGTATGTGGCAGATTCCGGCAACCATCGGATTGTGGCGATTGAGAATGGGATGGTGACGCTGGTTGCAGGTGCACAACTGACCGGTGATGCCGCCGTGGAAGGCGACTATCTGGACGGGAAGGCAGCAGAAGCCTGTTTCGCCAATCCGCAGGGAATAGCGGTGGACGATGATGGCACCGTCTATGTTGCTGATACCGGCAACAGTGCGGTACGTGTCATCCGGGACGGTTTTGTCGTCACACTGGTTTCCGGGGAAGAGGAGATCCGTTGTGTGTCTCCCCGCGGATTGCTGGTACAGGGGGATACTCTGCTGATGGGGGATGTGTTTACCAATACGATGGTTTCGTATGATATCCGTCAGCTGACCAAGGGTTGGAAAAAGGTCGGAAACAACTGGTATTATCTTGATTCAAACGGCTCTGCACTGAGCGGATGGCTCCAGGACGGTACCCACTGGTATTACCTGAACGCAGATGGCGTGATGCAGACCGGATGGCGCCAGATCGACGGAGAATGGTACTACCTGAAAGGGAGCGGTGCAATGGCGACCGGCTGGCTGGAATGGAAAGACGAATGGTATTACCTGTATCCTTCCGGTAGGATGGCGGTCAGCACAACGATTGACGGTTATACGGTCGATGCAGACGGCGTCTGGGTGCCGTGATCCGGTGCACTGAAAAAAATTGAATATATGGCAGGCAAAAGCCGCCGCCCTGATAAACGGGCGGCGGCTTTTATGCGCAATATTGGATTGCTGCCGGGGAAAAAGCATCTTATTCTTCGGATAGCAGGCGGAAGATGACCGATTCATATGGACGCAATATATGACCGCGGTATCCCCCTTGGCGGTCGTAGGAGGAGAGCAGCGGCTGCGCGGCATGGGGAATAAGCGATGCAGGGATTTCTGCCGGTTGTTCAGAAAAATTGTGGAAAGAAAGCAGCGTTTCTTCCGTGCAGCTGCGCTTGAGGGCAAATAGTGTATCTTCCGGAACCTCAAGGATTTCCAAATCACCCCTTGAAAGGGCCGGGGATGTTTTGCGGAGGGCGATCAGTGATTTGTAGCAATGGTAGATGGAGCAGGGGTCCTGTTTCTGGCTTTGGACGTTGATATGCCGGTAATTGGGATTGATACCCAACCAGGGCTTGCCGGTGGTAAATCCTGCGTTAGGGGTTGTATCCCACTGCATAGGGGTACGGGCATTGTCACGGGAGACCATCTGTGCCTGTTTCAGGGCCTCATCCGGGGTTGCACCCGTCAGCAGCATCTGCTGGTAGGTGTTTTTCGCGTCAGGGTCATTGTATTCCTCAATCGCGGAAAAGGAGATGTTGGTCATGCCGATCTCTTCGCCCTGATATACAAACGGAGTCCCCGGAAGAAAATGAAGCAGCATAGCCAGCATTTTTGCCGAGACCTCCCAGTATTCCTGGTCATTGCCATAGAGCGACACCTGCCGCGGTTTGTCGTGGTTGCTGAAGAATCTTGCCCACCAGCCGTCTTCTTTAAGCGCGTCATAGCTGCGTGCGATCTCTTCCCGCAGTTTTCCAGGCGACCATTCATTGATTTCAACCACCGGAGGAACAAACGGAATCGCCATGTCAAATTCCTCCCGGCCGGTCGCAACATAGCGCGCCAGTTCCTCTGTATCAGCGGCCGCAACTTCACCGACGGTCAGAATATTATATGGTGAAAAAATCCGGCGATTCATCTCACGGATATATTTGTGGGTACCAGGCCGTCCGTTGACGAGACATCCGCTGGGAGAATAACCGTCCGGCATGGGCGGTGCAGGGGAATCAGGAAAATCCAGCGGTTTGTCCAGATAGCTGATGGCATCCACTCTGAACCCGTCCACTCCTTTTTTGACCCACCATTCCATCATCGAAAAGATTTCTTCCCGCAGCTGGGGGGTGGCCCAGTTGAGATCCGGCTGCTTACGGGAAAACAAGTGATAATAATACTGCCCGCGCTGTGGAACATATTCCCAGGCACTGCCGCCGAATACAGATGCCCAGTTGTTGGGTTCCTTTCCGTCTTTGGGGTCCCGCCAGATATAATAATCGCTTTTTTCATTGTTGCGTGAAGATTTGGACGTT
>DVLN01000102.1 GCA_018715465.1 Candidatus Faecivivens stercorigallinarum
AAAAATAAATTTTTTTTGGCAGTCTCCCCGCGTCAGTGCAAATTTTTCGTAATTCAAATCACCAACTCAATTGTATCCGACAGATTGTTGCACTTTCCGTGCAAATCCGGTATACTATATTTGCACTGCATTTATAAAAAGGAAAGGATGAACCGTTTGCAACAGATACCTTCCGGCAGCAGAAAAGAAAGAATTCTGAATCTGCTGGGCGGTCTCAAAGGCCACCTGCTGTCACTGATGATCGGTGGGGGACTTTATCTGGGATACCTGCTGATCCGCAGCAGCCGCCACTATACCAACATGGTTCTGGACAACATCACCACTCCCTACAAACGGATGATGGGCGCGCTGTGCGAGCTTTTGCCCATTTCGGGAATGGAACTGGCCGTTGTTGGGACAGTACTTGCCATAGCCGCCTCCCTTACCGTCTGTATTATCCGCACAATAAGAGGCAGAAATAGCCGGATTCTGATTATTGGCCGGACAGTTGCCGGGCTGGCGGCAGCCGCGCTGCTGATCTGGGACGGCTACTGCTGGCTGTGGGGGCTAAACTACTATGGGGACAGTTTCTCAGACAAAAGCGGGCTGGAACAGCTGCCGGTATCTACCGAAGCTCTCTATCAGACCACCGTCTATTATGCAGAACTGGCAAATCAATATGCCGGTTTGGTCTCGCGGGACGAAAACGGTATATTTAATGAAAATCTGGATTCCATCTTTGCCATGTCAGACCAAATTTATGCAGGGATTGTCCAGGAATACCCATTTCTTGATGCGCCTGCCCGTACCCCGAAGCGGATGATTGCCTCCGAGCTGATGAGCCGAATTAACTTTACCGGGGTATACTTTCCGTTCACCTCTGAAACCAACATCAACGATCATGCCCCGTCCATGCTGATTCCGTCGACGATTGCCCACGAGCTGGCGCATCAGCGGGGGATTGCCCCGGAACAGGAAGCAAATTTTGTCGCGGTTCGCGCCTGCCTGACCAGCGGCAGCGACATATATGCCTATTCAGGCGCGCTGCTGGCGTACATTTACCTTGGCAACGCTCTTTACGAAGCTGACCCGGAAAGCTGGAAAACAATCTATGCCACCCTGTCGGATGATGTGCGTGCCGATCTCACTGCCAACAACCGCTACTGGGAGGAATATCAGACCAGCGAGGCAAAAGCAGCCGAATCGGTATACACCGCTTTTCTGTCCAGCTATGACCAACAGCTGGGAATGAAGAGCTATGGTGCCTGCGTCGATCTTCTGGTGGCAGATTATACCGAACAGATCCGTGCAGAAGAGACCAATTATCTTGAAAATGTAAGCGGCGTCAGCTGAATGATGGCAATGTTGGTAATTTTTAGTAGAGTTTACAAAAATTACCAGGAAGCCAATTTTTCTTCCAATGTATGCAACTTTTTTCCCTGCTCCAGACTATTATCTGAGGCAGAACGTCAGTGTCTGCCCTGCAATTACCAAATCATAATTTTGGGAAAGGGAAATGATTATGAAAAAACGTATCCGTCTGCCGCTGCTGGCAGCGGCAATCATGGCAGGCATCACGCTGTTTGCCGGATGCGGACAGACCGCCTCAGACAAAACAGCCCAGGAAGTTTATGACGCCATTCAGTCTGCTTTTATGGAAACCTACGGCGTTGAAGCGATCCCGAATTCACCTATGCAAGTGGATGACACCACCCTTGAGCAGAAGTTCTATCTTTCTCCTGACGAAGTGGAAGGTTACGCCGGCGCGATTGCCGGGATGATGACCAACTGCGATGAACTGCTGGTCGTCCAGGCCAAAAAGGGCGAGGTGGAAAATGTCCGCGAAGCGCTGGAAAAAGCGTTGCAGGACCAGAAAGATGCCTTTGGCTTTTACCCGGTCATGAACAACACCGAACGGCTGGACGCTGCAAAGGTCGTCACCCAGGGAGACTACGCAGCACTGCTGATCGTCGGCATCTCACCTGAGGACCCGGATGCAGCCGTCGACTTTAGCTCGGATGTCTCACTTGCAGAAGATGCCTTCTACGCTGCACTGAAATAAACTCACAGGCCGGGGAGCCGGCCGGACATAAAAAGATCTGACAACATGAAAGGAAAATATCAATATGCGTAAACCTCTCTCGATTCTGATTGTACTTGCACTCACAGCAGCTCTCTTTGCCGGCTGCGGCAAGGGCGGAAATGAATCTTCCCAGAACGAAGAAAGTTCTTCTTCCGTCTCCTCCTCTGAAACCTCCTCCGAAGAATCTTCCAGCGAGGAATCCTCTGAAGAATCTGACGCATCGGAAGAAGCATCCTCCGAAGAATTTTCTGAAACAGAATCGGAGACCACCGAGCTGTCGGAAGATACCGCACAGGAAAGCTCCTCTTCTTCCAGCAAGCCTGCCTCCAGTTCTTCCTCCCCTTCCAGCAAGCCGACTTCTTCCGCCAGCTCCTCCACCAGTTCTTCCAAGCCGGCGGAATCCTCGTCCAGCAGTTCTAGCCAGCCGGCCTCCTCTGAATCGAGTGAATCTTCCGCGTCCAGTGAGACTTCCTCTTCCAGTGAAAGCTCCGAAGCGGCCACTGGTGTCAGCGCACAGGATATCTATTCCGCGATCGACGCGGCTTTCCAGAACAAGTACGGCCATGGTCCGATTGCCAACGCTCCGTTTGCAATCGACGACGTCACCCTTTCAGAAAAGTTCCACATCTCGACCGATCAGGTGGTCAGCTATTCGGGCGTTGTCGCCGGTATGATGACCAACTGTGACGAACTGCTGGTTGTCCAGGCCAAAGACGGTGAGATTGACAATGTCAAAGCCGCTCTTCAGCAGGCGTTATCCGAACAGAAGGACGCATTTAGCTGGTACGGCGTTATGTACAACACTGAGCGGCTGGACGCTGCAAAGGTTATTGTCAGCGGCAACTACGCGGCACTGCTGATTGTCGGCGTCTCTCCCGAAAATGAGGAAACCTCAGTCGATTTCAGCTCGGATGTTTCGATGGCTGAAAATGCTTTCTACGGCGCGATTGGATAAACGCAGACACGGCATACCCCTGCTGCAGCGGTATGCCGTTTTTTAGCGTAATAGTACGATAAGAGGTAAAATAGAAGAAAGGAAGATTGCCCTTATGGTTTTCAGCAGCCTGTTATTCCTGTTCCGGTTCCTGCCGGCTGCCCTGCTGCTCTATTATCTGTCGCCGCGCAAGTTGAAAAACCTGACGCTGTTGATCGTCTCACTGGTTTTCTACTCCTGGGGAGAGGTAAAATACCTTCCCATCATGTTCGCCTCCATGCTGATCGACTATTCCTGCGGTCAGGGTATCAAGCGATTCGGGCACAATCCTAAACTGCGCAAACTGTTTCTGATCCTGTCGATGGTCCTTAACCTCGGGATCCTGTTTACCTTTAAATATACCGGGTTTTTCCTCGAAAACATCGAAGCGATCACCCGGATACCAATGCCGGACTTTTTGGTCACACTGCCGCTGGGCATCAGCTTTTACACCTTCCAGACGATGAGCTATACCATCGACGTCTACCGCGGAGATGTCCAGCCGGAGGACAATATCATCAACTTCGGCGCCTACGTCGTCCTGTTCCCCCAGCTGATTGCGGGACCGATTGTCCGCTACTCGGATGTTGCGGCCGAACTGAAAAACCGCAGGATCACCCGTCCGATGATCGAACGGGGTGCAACGTTGTTTATCCTGGGGCTGGGATGCAAGGTACTGATCGCAAACAATGTTGGCTCGCTGTGGGATTCGACGGCTTTGCTGCCGCTGGAACAGATCTCCACCCCGATGGCATGGATTGCGGCACTGGCATATTCGCTGCAGATTTATTTTGATTTTTCGGGCTATTCGCTGATGGCGATTGGCCTCGGTTATATGCTGGGTTTCCGGTTTCCGCAGAACTTCAACTACCCGTATATTGCCGGTTCGGTCACCGATTTCTGGAGAAGATGGCATATGACCCTGTCCAGCTGGTTCAGAGAATACGTCTATTTTCCGCTCGGCGGCAGCCGGTGCAGCGAAGGAAAACGAACCCGCAACCTGCTGATTGTCTGGGGACTGACCGGATTGTGGCATGGTGCAAGCTGGAACTTTGTGCTGTGGGGACTGTGGTTCTTTGTTCTGCTGGTCATTGAGAAAAAATGGCTGTTGGATTGGTACCGCCGCCATAAAGTTCTGTCCCATATCATTATACCGATTATCCTGATGATCTCGTGGGTTATCTTTGCGATCACCGACTTCTCCCGGCTGGGTGGTTACCTCGGGAAGATGTTCGGTATTGGCGGAGTTATCAACCAGACCAATCCTCTCGACTGGCTGTACGCACTGCGTGGCTATGGCGTCAGCCTGCTGATCGGCGTCGTCATGTCTCTGCCGGTCGTCAAGACGGTTCATGAAAAGCTGGCCATCCGTTATCCCGGAAGCAGAGTCTTGTCAGGCGCACGGACGGTATTGCTGGCAGTTATCCTGATTATTTCGACCGCCTATCTGGTGGATTCCACCTATAATCCCTTCATCTACTGGAATTTCTAAAGGAGCGGAGCGATATGAAAAAAAGAAAAATTTATCCGACCACGCTGCTGCTCTTCGGGTTTATTGCAGTGGTCACCCTCGCCGACCTGGTCAATCCGGTGCGCGCCTTTTCCGAGATGGAAAACCGCGAGCTGAAGACCACCTCCCAGTTTACCCTGTCCCGTCTGTTTAAGGGTGATTTCCAGAGCCAGTATGAAAAAGTGGTCGCCGACCAGTTTGTCGGCAGGGACGAATGGATTACCCTCAAATCCATGACCGAATCTGCCCTGCTCAAGACTGAAAACAATGGCGTCATCTACGGCAAAAACGGCGCGCTGTTCGGAAAGCTGACCAGCTATAACGAAACCCAGCTGGACAGGAATGTCGGATTTCTGTCGCAGTTTGCCGCGGCTCACGACAACATCACCGTCGGCATTATCCCCAGCAGCTACACCTATTCGCTCGACCAGCTCCCCGCCGGCAGCGGACAGATCGACCAGCTGCCCATTATTTCGGACATTCAGCAGAACTTAAGCAGCAGTGTTGAGTGGTTTGACGCAGCCGGGCTGCTGGCTGCTCAGCAGAGCGAGTCGCTCTATTACAATACCGACCACCACTGGCGGGGAACGACCGCTTATCTGGCATATTCGGCGCTGTGTGAGCAGATGGGGCTGGAGCCGATCTCCGAAAGCGAGCTAACACTGCGGGAGGTAGAAGACTTTTACGGCAGCTATTTTTCCAAGTGCAAAAAGGCGGGCACCCAGCCGGACACGCTGACCTTCTACGACCTGCCCTTCCCGATGGCAGTCACAGTGGATGGAGTGCAAAAAGACGGCTGGTATGACGCCGCCCAGCTGGACAAGCGGGACAAATACGGTGCTTTTCTGTACGGCAACGGCGGACTGACCATCCTTTCCAGAGTAGAGAGACAGGCCAAAGGTGCTGAAAGTGAAAACAGCAGATTGCTGCTCATCAAGGACTCTTTTTCCAATGCGCTGGCGCCGCTGTTCCTGGCAAATTTCGATGAGGTATATATCGTGGATTTGCGCTCTTATCCGATGGGGATGACCCAGCTGTGTGAGGAAACCGGATTTGATGAAATTGTCGTGCTGTACAATTTTGAAAATCTGGAATCGGACACCAACTTCTATCGGATTATTCAGTAATAATATATAAAACCGAGACACTTTGATTGTTTATATTGTTGTCTGCGACAAAAATACAAAAAGCTGTTGACAACCGGAACTTTCTCTGCTATAATCATATTCGCTGACCGGGAAATGGTCAGATTTACGACTGAAAGCCCTTATACTTCG
>DVLN01000103.1 GCA_018715465.1 Candidatus Faecivivens stercorigallinarum
ATTTGGAATGGACAGCGTATTTCCAGATGCCAGCATTCTACTTGAACCGAACCAGCTGCTTCCAGAAAAAGACCGATTGGAGCTGAAAAAACAGTTAACCGCGCTTCCACCCCGGACAGCACAGATTCAGATGCAATTACAGCTGATCCATGCCGATGGGAAACCACGCTGGTATGAAGTCTACATTCGTTTCTTCTGGGATGAAACAGGGTACAGTCAAACCTATTGCAGCAGCTTTATCGGAAAGTTGACCTGCATCGACGAACGCAAGCTGCAAACGCTGCAATGGAAACAGGAAGCGACCTTTGACTATCTGACCGGACTGTACCGCCGCAGCGGACTGGATATGGAGCTGCAGCAGCTGACCGGCCAGCCGGAAAAATTTGCATTGCTGTATATGGATGTTGACCACTTTAAACAGATCAACGACCAGCGCGGCCATCTGTTTGGCGACAAGTTCCTGAAAGCTTTTGCCGATATCCTGCGCAGCAACCTGCGATCGACTGACCTGATTGCCAGGGTGGGCGGCGATGAATTTGTCGCCGTGCTCAAAGCACTGCCCAACGCATCAATTGCCCAACGAAAAGCTGCCCAGCTGTCAGCCGCCTTCCGACAGATTCCTGATATCGACGGATCAACCGATGTATTTTCCGGCAGTATTGGAATCGCACTCTACCCGGAAGACGGAACAACCGCCGACCAGCTGATGAAACGGGCAGACCGGGCGCTTTATCGCTGCAAGAATGATCCTCAGGCAGATTTTGTCCGGTATACCCCCGAGATGGAATAAAAAATGAAAAGGGCCGCCCCACAGAAAATCTGCAGGGCGGCCCTTTGCCTATTTACAGAGGGTCGTTTTATTACGGATCAAATTAACCTTCGATCATAATGGTATTCTTATGGGGAAGCTGACGCTGCTCCTTCGGAACCGTCATTGTCAAGATACCGTCTTCCATCTTGGCTTTGATATCTTCTCCGCGGACAGACTCACCGACATAGAAGGTACGACTGCATTTACCGGACCAGCGTTCACGACGGATATAACCGGTCTGATCTTCGTCTTTATCCAAGCCCTTGGAAGCGGTGATCGTCAGATAACCGTTTTCCAGTTCGATGGCTACATCTTCTTTCTTAAAGCCGGGCAGGTCAATGGCAACTTCATAACTGTCTCCCTGTTCGCGGACGTCCGTCTTCATCAGGTTTTTCTCATTCTTACCATAAAGCGGATTGCGGCCGGGGAAGAAGTCTTTGTCAAACCAATCATCAAACAAATTTTCACCAAAAATACTAGGCATTAACATAAATCATTCCTCCAATCAGGATATCAACAATCTTTTGCATCGCCGCTTTGACGGCCGAACAGGCAGCCGGTTGAACCGGCTGGAGGAGCAGCTCCTTTTCTCTGGAGCCTCTCGCTCTTTTCTTGTTCTGATTCTATTATAACACAAAAATTAGCACTGTCAATACATAAGTGCTAATTTTTACTTTTCCTTCATAATATGACTCATTTCCTTGTCAAAATATCAAATAAACATAAGAGTAAGCAATAAAAACATAAGGTGAAATTTTAAAGAGCATCAGTTTTTATTCTGTACCATAAATTTTCACAGTTTATCCTCCACCATTCAGTCTAATTCTTAACCTGCCTGTCCTTGACGGGGTGGAGCAGATATGATATACTGTATTCAGTTTAGAACTCTTCTAAAAGCAAAGGAGCGCTGTTGTCATGTATAATATCCGCAAACTGACCTCACAACTTTACTGGATCGGCGGAAACGACCGCCGTCTGGCTCTTTTCGAAAATGTATACCCGATCCCTCAGGGGGTTTCCTACAACGCGTATCTCTCGGTCGGAGAAGAAACGGTGCTGTTTGATACCGTCGACCACGCTGTATCCGGCATCTTTTTCGACAATCTGGCTCATCTGCTGAACGGACGCAAGCTGGATTACATCATCGTCAACCATATGGAACCCGACCACTGCGCAACACTGGCAGATACCGTTATCCGTTATCCCGACGCAAAGATCATCTGCAATGCCAAGACTGTCGCCATGATCAAGCAGTTCTTCTCTTTTGATATCGACTCCCGTGCACAGATTGTCAAGGAAGGCGATACCCTGACCATCGGCGGACACACCTACGCATTTGTCATGGCTCCGATGGTACACTGGCCGGAAGCAATGGTGACCTTTGATACCACTGACGGCATCCTGTTCTCTGCTGACGCATTCGGCACCTTTGGTGCGGTCTCCGGCAGCATCTATGCAAAAGACGTCGACTTCGAAAACCGCCATCTGGATGAAGCAAGACGTTATTATACCAACATTGTCGGCAAATACGGTCCTCAGGTCGCAGCTCTGCTGAAAAAGGCAGGCGGGCTAGACATCAAGATGGTCTGCCCGCTGCATGGCTGGGTGCTGGATGGCGAACAGATCGGCTGGTTTGTCGACAAGTATCAGAAATGGGCAAGCTACACCCCCGAAGAAAAAGGCGTGCTGATCGTATACGGTTCGGTCTATGGCGGAACGGAAAACGCCGCTGAAATCCTGGCCGGTATGCTGGCTGAAAAAGGCATCACCAATGTCGCAGTTTACGACGCCTCGGCGACCCATGTTTCCTATCTGCTGTCGGAAGCGTTTAAATACAGCCATCTGGTGTTTGCTGCTTCGACCTACAACGCCGGTATCTTTACGCCGGTTGAAAACCTGCTGACCGATCTCGCTGCCCATTCGATGCAGAACCGCACCGTCGGCCTGATCCAGAACGGCAGCTGGGCGCCGATGAGCGGCAAGCTGATGGGTGACGCTGTCAGCAAGATGAAGAACATGACAGTACTGGAACCGGTTGTTACCCTTCGTTCCACTGTCTCTGAACAGACTGTAACCGAACTTGCAGCACTGGCTGACGCAATTGCCGCTTCGATGAACTAATCAAATAACCATATAGGCAGAGGACTTCCCGTTGGAAATCCTCTGCCTTTCTGTTTAAGCAGATTTGACTTTTTCCCTTGACGCAACGGACAAAACGTGTTAGTATAAAAGTAGACAGTGCACGTGCACACCAACAGATTATCTGCAAGAAAGAAGGCGGTATCCATATGTCCGTAACAGTCAAACAGATCGCCGAACTTGCCGGGGTATCCCGTGGAACGGTAGACCGGGCACTCAACGGCAGAGGCAATGTCCGTCCCGAGATCGAGAAAAAGATTCTGGAAATCGCGCGGGAGATGGGCTATACCCCCAATCGTGCCGGAAAGGCACTGGCCTACCAGCGGAAAAATCTTTCATTTGGCATTATTGCAAACGCCGATGGCAACGAATTCTTTGACGAAGTTATGCATGGGGCACAGACTGCAATCGAAGAGTATGCCGATTTTGGCATCACCCTGCAAATTGCCGGCGGCCGTCGGTACGATGTAACCCAGCAGCTGGAACAGTTGGAACAGATGCGGATTGCGGGGGTATCCGGTATTGCAATCAGCCCGATCAACCTGCCGGAAATTGAACAGAAAATCAACGAATTGATTGATCAGGGGGTCCGCATTCTGACGGTCAACTCTGATATTGAAAACACCAAACGGCTGTGCTATGTCGGCTGTAACTATCACCAGTCAGGCGTGACGGCAGGCGGTATGCTGCGGCTGATACGGCCGCAGGGCGTACGGGCAGGTATTGTTACCGGTTCGGTCCGTATGTTGGGACACAACCACCGGATGAAAGGCTTTTCGGATGTGCTCAAGACAATGCCCGACTCAAAGGTTGTCGACATCTGTGAGAGTTTGGATGAAACAGAAATTGCCTATCAGGTCACACGGGAAATGCTGTTGGCGCACCCGGAAATCAATACCCTTTATTTTGCGGCGGCCGGTGCAGTCGGCGGTATGCAGGCAGCAATTGATCTCGGTCTGAAAGAGTTGACAGCCATATCCTGCGATGATACCGAGGAAATCCGCAAACTGGTTGCCTGCGGGCTCATTCAGGCTACGATCTGCCAGGAACCTTTCCGACAAGGATACCGGGCAATGCAGATCCTGTTTGATTCGATCGTTAACAACACCCCTCCGGCAGAAGAATTCTGCTATATGGATAACATTATCCGCATCCGTGAGAATCTCTGACGACATGAAAGGAGCAGCTGTCATGAAAGTTTATGTTGGAATTGACCTGGGAACTTCCGGCACCAAAACGGTATTGTTTGACCGGGAAGGCAATGCGCTTGCCTCCGCAACTATTGAGTACCCCCTTTACCAGCCACAGAACGGCTATGCTGAACAGGACCCGGATGACTGGTGGAATGCCGCTGCCGGGACGATCAAGATGGTACTGGAGAAAAGCGGCGTCGCTCCGGCAGACGTCAAGGGCATCGGTATCTCCGGTCAGATGCACGGACTGGTCATGCTGGACAAAGATGGGAGGGTAATCCGCCGTTCGATTATCTGGTGCGACCAGCGCACCGCGAAGGAGTGCATAGAAATCACCGAAAAGGTTGGAGCAAAACGGCTGATTGAAATTACCGCCAACCCTGCACTCACCGGTTTTACCGCCTCTAAAATCCTCTGGGTACGCAACAACGAACCGGAAAACTACGCACGCTGTGCAAAAATCCTGCTCCCCAAGGACTATGTCCGTTATAAACTGACCGGTGAATTTGCGACCGAAGTTTCCGACGCATCGGGTATGCAGCTGCTGGATATTCCAAATCGCTGCTGGTCGGATGAAGTCCTCGAAAAGCTGGACATCGACAAGAACCTGCTGGGCAAAGTATATGAGTCTCCTGAGATCACCGGTTATGTCACCGAAGAAGCATCCGCACTGACCGGGCTGGCTGCTGGTACACCGGTCGTCGGCGGCGCTGGCGACAATGCGGCTGCCGCAGTTGGAACCGGTGTTGTCGAAGATGGCAAAGCATTTACGACAATCGGCACTTCCGGCGTCGTTTTTGCCCATTCTTCGACTGTTTCGATCGACCCCAAAGGCCGGGTTCATACCTTCTGCTGTGCAGTGCCCGGTCAGTGGCACATCATGGGGGTCACCCAGGGGGCCGGTCTTTCTCTGAAATGGTTCCGCGACAACTTCTGCCAGGCAGAAAAGGAAACCGCTGCTTTGATGGGGGTTGATCCCTACTTCCTGATGGACCAGCAAGCAGAAAAAGTCCCGGTCGGTTCCAACCGGCTGATTTATCTGCCCTATCTGATGGGCGAACGAACGCCGCATCTTGACCCGGATTGCCGCGGTGTATTTTTCGGCCTGTCGGCCATCCACACCAAACGGGACATGCTGCGGGCGGTTCTGGAAGGGGTCGCCTATTCACTGAACGACTGCAAGAATATTATCGGCGGCATGGGCGTTCCAGTCAATGACATGATGGCCTGCGGCGGCGGCGGAACCTCCAAAATCTGGCGTCAGATGCTGGCCGACCTGTATGGCTGTGAGGTGAAGACCGCTGCCAACCGGGAAGGACCGGCGCTAGGCGTTGCAATTCTGGCTATGGTCGGCACTGGTGAATATGCTTCTGTTCCCGAAGCATGCCGGTCTATTATCAAGGCAGATAAGATCCAGGCCCCGATTGCTGAGAACAGCGAAAAATACGCGCCTTTCTACAAGCTGTATACCGAGTTGTATCCGGCACTGAAAGAAAGCTACTCCAAACTGGCGGCTTTATAAACTCGACTGATTTCCTCTCTTTACTGCGCACTGGGTAAACCGGTGCGCAGTTTTAATATGATAATATCGCGTTTTTGTTATAAAAATTCTCTTATTTTTGCTTGCGCAGCCGCCAATATTTTTGTTACAATGTTGAATGAAGAGTTTTATACAACAAAGGAGCTGATATATTATGCCGGTAAACTATCAAATTCATCTGGACAAACCGACACGACCTTTCCCTCATTACTGGGAACTTTGTGTCGGAAGCTGCCACGCGACAACCATCCTGCGGGAGGATGTCCGTCAACAGCTTCGAAATGCCCACCGGGACTGTGGCTTTCAATATCTGCGGTTCCATGGACTGTTTGACGACGATATGAGCGTGGTCATCAAGCCCAGAATGGGATTGGGAGAACTGGAGATTTCTTTTTTCAACATCGACAGCATCTTTGACTTTTTGTTGGACACAGGGATGAAACCGTTTGTTGAATTGGGATTCATGCCCGAAGCGTTTGCAAGCGGAACGCAGACCTGCTTCCATTACAAGGGCAATGTCACCCCTCCTACCGATTATGACCAATGGAGTGACTTTATCTGTCAGTTTGGCAAACACCTGATTGACAGATATGGACGTGAAGAAGTTTCACAATGGTTCTTTGAGGTATGGAACGAGCCAAACCTGAACTTTTTCTTTGCCGGTACGAGGGACGAATACTTTAAATTGTATCAGACAACCGCACTTGCACTCAAATCGGTCGACCCCTGTTTCCGTGTTGGCGGACCTGCCACTTCCGTCAACGCCTGGATTCCCCCTTTCCGTGCCTTCTGTGAGCAGAATCATCTGCCGCTGGACTTTATTTCAACCCACCACTACCCCAGCGACGATCCCCTCTCCACTTTTGGCATGAATGATGGCACCGCTGCCGCTTTCCAGATGCCGTCGATGGAAGAGCTTTCCAAAATGCCCAAGGAAGAAATGGAAAAAGCCATTCGCAAATTCTTCAACCGCGAAAACAACAATCCCCGTGATATCCTGTTCCAGATGACCAGCAAAGCCAAACAGGAAGCAGGAGATTATCCTCTTTATTACACCGAATGGAATGGTTCCAAAGAATTTGATACCAGTTATCAGGCGGCTTTTGTCGCACAGACCATTGCGTACAATGAAGGGCTGGTAGAAGGATACTCCTTCTGGACGGTATCGGACATTTTTGAGGAAATGGGTCTGAAAGGTGCACCGTTTAAAAATGAGTTTGGCATCCAGAACAACTATGGCATTCCCAAGCCTGTCTACCGTGTCTTCCAGACGCTGCATGAAGCAGGCGACCAGCGACTGGATGTTCAGGGCAGCCACCCAAATGCTGAAGTATTGGCGCTTACAGACGGCAGGAAAGCGACAATTATTGTCTACAACCATGATATTGAACGCCGGACCGTCCAACCGGAAGAAATCCGGCTGACCCTGTCTGGCAAAATCTCTTCCATCCGCAAAGCAGTGATTGATGAAGAAAACTGCAATCCGAAAGCGACATGGGAAGCGATGGGCAGTCCGAAATATCCGACAAAAGCCCAGCTGGATACCATCCGTCAGGCTTCCAGACTGGTTTATCAGACAGTGGAGACAACAGCTGATACACAGCAGCTTGAATTTACCGCTCAGCCGGAAAGTGTCACAATCTTTGAAGTTTGTTACCGTTAAGCATCCATTTATCCGCAGGCCAACATACAGGTCTGCGGATTTTTTGTCGTTTATCACAATGTTCGGGGGAAAAATTTGACATCCAATTCCCCCCGTGCTATAATGATGCTTGCCGATTGATTCAGGACAAGGAAGCAGGTGCAAAGCCTGCGCAGGACCGCTGCCGTATGCAGCAAAGCTCATTTCCGACGGCCGCTTCCGCAGAGCAGCTGTTTTTATAATTGCCATTGCAGCAAAAAAGCTGTGAGAAGGCAGGAAATGCAGCCGCTGCGAGCCGAAAGACTTGCCTGACCGGAAACAAAATGCCGCGGTATCCGGCGTCAGAAGAACTACTGACCAGGTTTCCCTCTCATCGGATAATCTTCAAACCCAAAGGAGTGCTTTTTCATGCTGAAAAAGAACAAACTGTTTAGCATTATTCTTGCCTTTGCGCTGTCTGCGGCAGTGGCTGTTTCCTTCACTGGATGCAGCAATAACGACAACACCACTTCCTCTTCTTCCTCTTCTGCTGTAACCGAAAGCAGCTCTTCGCAAGAGTCTTCCGCTGAGGAATCCTCTGAAGTTTCTGAAGAACCCTCTTCCGAAGTCTCGTCCGAATCTTCCGATGCAGCAGAGAGTGGTGAAAACGCTTCCGCCTATACCGAGGGTACAACTATCGGCGAAGGCGAAACTGAGTTCGCATTTGAAGTCGTTCTGGAAGACGGTTCCACCACCCTGTTCCATGTCATGACTGACGAGACGACAGTCGGCGCTGCTCTTCTTGACCTCGGCCTGATCGAAGGCAATGAAAGCGAATATGGACTGTACGTCAAAACCGTAAATGGTGTAACCGCTGATTACGACACCGACGGCAAATACTGGGCATTCTATATCGACGGTGAATACGCTTCCACCGGCGTTGATTCCACCGATATTGTTCCCGGCAGCACCTACTCTTTCAAGATTGAAGCATAAGTTTTCTGACAGCACCCCGCCGTCCTCCGCCGGGCGAAAGCTCCGGCTTTCGCTGCGGGAGATGGCGGTTTTTGCAATGCTGGGAGCGCTGATGTACTGCTCCAAAATTTTAATGGAGTGGGCACCCAACATTCACCTTCTGGGGATGCTGACGATGACCTATACAATTGTTTATCGGAAAAAGGCGTTGTATCCGATTTATACTTATATCTTGTTAAACGGTCTGTTTGCCGGTTTTTCAGCCTGGTGGATCCCTTATCTGTACATCTGGACGGTATTGTGGGGCGTGACAATGCTGCTCCCACAAAACATGCCGAAAAAAGTCGCGGTCCCGGTTTATATGCTGGTCTGCGGACTGCATGGGCTGGCATTCGGTACTCTTTACGCTCCGGCACAGGCATTGATGTTTGGGTTATCTCTCAAAGGAACAATTGCCTGGATTGTTGCCGGACTGCCCTGGGACGCAGTTCACGCACTCGGAAATCTGGCGGCAGGTACACTGATTGTCCCATTGTCTTTTCTGTTAAACAAAATCGAAAAAGCGAGCGGAAGATTATAACCGCCAAAAATCAAAAACTGCCATCGGAGCCAGATTCCGGTGGCAGTTTTTGTATTTGCAGCACAAAAGCCCTCTCCCTGTAACATTACAGAGAGAGGGCCTTATCAATTGCTATTCAGGATAAGCTTTACAAACAGAATTATTTGTACAGCTCAACCAGCTTGAGCAGGTGTTCGTAACGAGCCTTTGCGGTATCCTCAGACTTCGCGAACAGTTCTTTCGCACGGTCGGGGAATGCCTTAGCCAGACGGCTGTAACGGGTCTCGTTAGCCAGCAGATCCTGGTAGCTGCCGTCGCCTTCCTTAGAGGTCAGGGTGAAGGGGTTCTTGCCCTCAGCCTTGAGCGCAGGATTGAAGGTGAACAGATTCCAGTAACCAGCTTTAACTGCCTTCTTCATCTCGTTCTGGCAGTTGGTCATGCCGCCCTTGACACCGTGCAGCTCACAGGGAGCGTAACCGATAATCAGAGACGGGCCATTGTAAGCCTCAGCCTCGTTGATTGCTTTCAGAGCCTGTGCGGGGTTAGCGCCCAGAGCGATCTGAGCAACGTAAACGTAGCCGTAGCTCATAGCGATCTCAGACAGAGACTTCTTACCGATTTCCTTACCAGCAGCTGCGAACTGGCAGACTTCGCCGATGTTGGAAGCCTTGGAAGCCTGTCCGCCGGTGTTGGAGTACATCTCGGTATCGAATACGAAGACGTTGACGTTCTCGCCGGAAGCCAGGACATGGTCCAGACCGCCAAAGCCGATGTCGTATGCCCATCCATCGCCGCCGAAGATCCAGACGCTCTTCTTGGAGAGGTACTGTTTCTTAGCGAGGATTTCAGGAGCAACAGGGCATCCTTCTGCAGCAGCCTTTTCCAGCTCAGCAACCAGAGCAGGAACGGTAGCAGCGTTCTTCTTGGTATCGTTCTTGGTTTCCATGAATGCAGCGATAGCAGCTTTCATCTCAGCGGAAGCCTTGTCGCTTGCAGCCATTTCTTCCAGTTTTGCGATAGCCTGGTCACGGAGAACCTTCTGGCCGAGGTACATACCAAAGCCGTGTTCTGCGTTGTCCTCGAACAGGGAGTTAGCCCATGCGGGACCATGACCGGAAACTTTGTTAACGGTGTAAGGTGCGGTAGCAGCCGGGCCGCCCCAGATAGAGGAACAACCGGTAGCGTTGGAGATATACATCTGCTCGCCGAACATCTGGGTTACGAGACGAGCGTAAGAGGTTTCTGCACAGCCAGCGCAGGAGCCGGAGAATTCAAGCAGCGGCTGGTTGAACTGAGAGCCCTTGACCATTGTTTCGGAGGGCATGCCGGGTTTCTTGCGGACATTCTCGTAGCAGTAATCGAATACAGGCTGCATATGAGCTTCTGCTTCCTGAGGAACCATCTTGATGGCGCCGGTCGGGCAGACGGTAACACATTCGCCACAGCCCATGCAGTCCAGAGGAGATACAACAACAGAGAACTTGTAGCTGGGATCAATGTCCTTGATGCCCTTGACAGCAACAGTGCGGATGTCAGCAGGAGCAGCAGCAACCTCTTCCTCAGACAGAATGTAAGGACGGATGGTTGCATGCGAACATACAAACGAGCAAAGGTTGCACTGTGCGCACTTTTCTGCGGTCCATTCGGGAACCATAACAGCAACGCCGCGTTTTTCGTAAGCAGAAGCGCCCAGTTCAAACTGACCGTCAGCGATCTTAGCGAATGCAGAAACAGGCAGCGAATCGCCGTCCATCTTGGCAATCGGATCCATCAGGTTCTTAACCATGTCAACGACAGCAGGGCGGCCGAAGATTTCAGCAGCCATTGCGTCAGGAGCAGGATTCTTCCAGGACTCGGGAACGGTAACTTCATGCAGAGCATCCAGACCAGCGTCGATTGCCTTGTAGTTCATCTCGACAACTGCGTCGCCCTTCTTGCCGTAAGACTTCTTGGCAGCTTCTTTCATGAAGCGGACAGCGTCGTCGATCGGCATGACGTTTGCGAGTTTGAAGAATGCAGACTGAAGGATGGTATTGGTACGTTTGCCCATACCGATCTCAATAGCCTTGTCGATAGCGTTGATGGTGTAGAGCTTGATGTTGTTGTCAGCAATATACTTCTTAGCAGCTGCCGGCAGCTTTTCTTCCAGCTCTTTGTCATCCCACTGGCAGTTGATCATGAAGACACCGCCGGGTTTGACGTCCTGAACCATCTTGAAGCCTTTAACAACGTAAGAGGGGTTGTGGCAGGCAACAAAGTCAGCCTGGTTGATGTAGTAAGGGCTCTTGATCGGCTTGTCGCCAAAACGCAGGTGCGAAATGGTTACGCCGCCGGTCTTCTTGGAGTCATACTGGAAGTATGCCTGGATATATTTGTCGGTGTGGTCGCCGATGATCTTGGTGGAGTTCTTGTTCGCACCAACGGTGCCGTCGCCGCCCAGACCCCAGAACTTGCACTCAACAGTGCCAGGAGCAGAGGTGATGGGAGCAGGTTTAACCTCAGGCAGGGACAGACCGGTAACGTCGTCGACAATACCGATGGTGAAACGTGCCTTGGGTTCGTCCTTTTCCAGCTCTTTGTAGACTGCAAAAACAGAAGAAGGAGGAGTGTCCTTGGAACCCAGACCGTAACGGCCACCGATCAGAACGATATCGTTGAGGCCAGCTTCACGCAGGGTAGCAGCAACATCCAGATACAGAGGCTCGCCCAGAGAACCGGGTTCTTTGGTACGGTCGAGAACAGCGATCTTCTTGACAGACTTGGGCAGAACTTTCAGCAGAGCGGAAGAAACCCAAGGTCTGTACAGACGGACTTTAACCAGACCAACCTTCTCGCCCTTAGCGGTCAGGTAGTCGATAACTTCGTCTGCAACGTCACAGATGGAGCCCATCGCAATAATTACGCGGTCAGCATCCTCAGCGCCGTAGTAGTTGAACAGGTCGTAGTTGGTGCCCAGTTTTTCATTGACTTTTGCCATGTATTTTTCAACAACAGCAGGAAGTGCTTCGTAAACAGGGTTGCAAGCCTCGCGGTGCTGGAAGAAAACGTCACCGTTTTCATGAGAGCCACGCATTGCAGGATGCTCAGGGTTGAGAGCATGTGCACGGAATGCTTCAACAGCTTCCATGTTGACCATTTCTTTCAGATCAGCGTAATCCCATTTTTCGATCTTCTGGATCTCATGAGAAGTACGGAAGCCATCAAAGAAGTTGATGAACGGAACTTTGCCTTCGATTGCAGCCAGGTGTGCAACAGCAGAAAGGTCCATGACCTCCTGGGTGTTGGTCTCAGCCAGCATGGCGAAACCGGTCTGACGGCAGGCATAAACGTCACTGTGGTCACCGAAGATGTTCAGAGACTGGGTAGCGACAGTACGCGCGGATACGTCAAATACACAGGGAAGCTGCTCAGCAGCGATTTTGTACATATTCGGGATCATCAGCAGCAGGCCCTGAGAAGCGGTGAAGGTGGTGGTCAGAGCGCCTGCGGCCAGAGAGCCGTGGACAGCACCTGCAGCACCTGCTTCCGACTGCATCTCAACAACCTTTACCTGGTTGCCGAAAATGTTTTCGCGGCCTTCTGCAGACCACTGGTCAACATAGTCCGCCATCGGGCTGGAAGGAGTAATAGGGTAGATCGCAGCAACGTCGGTAAACGCATAAGCTACATGCGCAGCGGCGGTGTTGCCATCCATTGACTGTTTTGCTCTGGGCATTGGATTTATCCTCCTTGATTAATAATACAAGATAGTTGGAGACCGGTCAGGCGGGGCTTACCGGTTTCCCCAGAACCAAATCGAAGGAAACAGAACACCTTCAATTTATCACTCTAATTTTAGCACCTATTGAGCAAAAAGTAAAGGGCACAATTTATAAAATTGTTGTATATTTTTCCCTCAGCACAATTCACACCCCATCATTGGGTATCAGACATTGATCAGGTTGCTTGTATAACGTGTTCTGCCCGCCAGCACATCGTCATAATACTGTTGTTTACTCTCAATATATTTTAAATTGTCCTGCAGAACCTTAATTTTTTCAGTCAGTTGTTGCCGGGTCTGTTCCAGCATCTCTTTCCTTTCGGGAATAGTCTCCTGTCCCTGTAAACAGTATTCCATATACTGCTTAATTTCCCTGATACTCATTCCGCAGCGCCGCAAGCACTGAACGCCTCTGATCCAGGCAATGTCACGCTCGTCAAAAAGGCGGAAATTATTCTGGTCTCTTTTAACATTGGGAACCAGCCCTTCCCGGCAGTAAAATTTCAATG
>DVLN01000104.1 GCA_018715465.1 Candidatus Faecivivens stercorigallinarum
CCATGGGCTGCTCAGCTGGGTTTACGTTATTTACTTTGTTTTGAGATATTGAAAGATATATAGATCATCCTATCCTGCCTGCATAGGTTATTTTGGCAGAAACGAAGGCGGTAAGACAATGACTGGTAAAAAGGTGCTAAAAATCTTTCTGAAAATCCTGATAGGGATTTTTCTGGTACTGGGTTGTCTTTGCTGGTTTTATGCAATTTATGTTGAGCTGTCCGGCGCAACCACCGGCGGATTTATAGACTTAAGCAATCTTTTTGTCTGGGGGGCTCTGGCTGTAGGTGCAGTCTTTGCTCTGCTCGCACTGGTTTTGTACCTGATTGATCGAAAACTGAATAAATAGCATCAGACAGCGCACAGCAGCCCAACAACCGGCAGCTGTGCGCTTATTTTGGATATCCCCGGGCATACTCATACTGATCATGCGCGGATGACCCCTTTTTCACCACAGATTTCTCTCGCGCATACCCTGCATTGGAGGTGGTTTTTTATGTGTGCAATTGCCGGTATGCTGCGGGGAAAAGAGGCCGCCGCCTTTCCCGCACCGGAAAATATCCTTTCGACCATGCGGCGGCGTGGCCCGGACAGCGAAGGGACCTTTGTTTCCGACAGAGAAGATAACCCGCTGGTGACCCTTTACCATGCCCGGCTTGCCGTTATCGACCCGGAAAACGGACGGCAGCCAATGCTTTTCCCGATGTCAGGAAAAGCACGCTATGCAATTGTCTACAACGGGGAACTGTACAATACCGCCCAGCTGAAAGCCGAGCTGGAAGCACTGGGACACAGCTTTCATACAACAGCAGACACCGAAGTCGTCCTGCACAGCTTTATCCAGTGGCAGGAGAAATGCCTTGACCGGTTCAACGGGATCTTTGCCTTTGCGGTCTGGGACAATGAAGAGCATCAGCTGTTTCTTGCCCGCGACCGGATGGGGGTCAAACCGCTGTTTTTCATGCTGGATCATGGACGGTTTCTGTTTGCATCCGAAATCAAAACCCTGATGGCATTTCCCGGCGTCAAGCCGCAGATTGACAGTGAAGGGATCGCCGAGCTGATGCTCTGCGGGCCGGGACGGACGCCCGGCTGCGGCGTCTTTAAAGGGGTGCAGGAGCTGAAACCCGCTCAGTACGCCTGGATTGTACCGGGCGGACAGCCGGAAATCCATCGTTACTGGAAGCTGACACCTAAGGCACATACCGAGAGTTTTGAGGAAACAGCGGCGCATGTCCGCTCACTGGTGCTGGATGCCATCAACCGCCAGCTGGTCAGTGATGTACCGATTGGCACCTTTTTATCGGGTGGGCTGGACTCCAGTTTGATTTCCTCGGTTGCCTGCGACATGCTGCGGGACAGCGGCAAACATCTGACGACCTTTTCGGTCGACTATAAGGACAACAGCCGCTACTTCCGCTCCGGCAAGTTCCAGCCGCAGAGCGATACCGGTTTCATCCCGGTCATGCAGCGGTATCTGTCAGCAAAAGACCCGCAATGTGTCCACCACCTGATTACACTGGATACACCCGCACTCGCGGAGGCTTTAATGGACGCAGTCGATGCGCGTGACCTGCCGGGTATGGCGGATGTCGATTCCTCGCTGCTGCTTTTCTGCAAGGAGATTCGAAAATATGTAACCGTCGCACTGTCGGGAGAATGTGCCGACGAGCTGTTCGGCGGATACCCCTGGTACCGTGACCCGGAAATCCGTTCCCGTGCCGGGTTCCCATGGGCGCAGACCACCAGCTGGCGAAGCAGCTTCCTTAGACCGGAATACCTTAACCGTATCCACCCGAACGAATATATGCACGACAGGGAACAGATGACCCTTTCCGACACCGACCTCAGGCCCGAAGACCCGCCGCTTGAAAAGCGGATGCGGCAGATGATGCGGCTGAACACCGACTGGTTTATGCAGACGCTGCTCGACCGGAAAGACCGGATGAGCATGTATTGGGGGCTGGAAGTAAGGGTGCCGTTTTGCGACCACCGGATCGCTGAATACCTGTACAATGTCCCGTGGGAGATGAAAGACCACGACGGCTACGAAAAAGGGCTGCTACGCAGTGCGATGGAAGGCTGGCTGCCAGACGAAGTACTCTGGCGCAAGAAAAGCCCTTACCCCAAGACACACAACCCCAGCTACCGCGCCGCTGTCAGCGGGATGCTGGAAGAGATTATTTCCGAGCCCAATGCGCCTCTGCTTCAGCTGGTACGTCCCGAGATGCTTCGAGAATTGCTGGACAGTGACAGCCAGGTGCCGTGGTACGGTCAGCTGATGACCGCGCCCCAGACAATGGCATATATGATTCAGCTGAACTACTGGCTGGGAAAATGGAAGGTGGAAATCCTTTAACATACAGCAAAGCCCGACGGTTATCCGGTTATACCAGACAGCCGCCGGTATGATTATAGCAAAAAGGCCACACCGATACCACCAAGCTGGATACGCGTTTCCCCTCTAAAGCGCAATCTCAGGTTGCTGCCCATCTTTTCAGACTGGTTTGGTATAATCATCTGCAAGCAAAAACCGGCTGTCCATGTTCCACGTGGAACAATAGCAGCCGGCTTTTTCAGTTATGGCCCCGACAAAAATCAGGCCTTTTTATTCTTGATGTATTCGTCCATTGCAGCGGCAGCCGTCTTACCGGCGCCCATTGCGAGGATAACCGTTGCAGCGCCTGTGACAGCGTCACCGCCTGCATAAACGCCTTCAATCGAAGTCAGGCCGTTGTCGTCCGCGACAATCTCGCCCCGGCGGCGGGTATCCAGACCGGGGGTCGTAGCCTTGAGCAGCGGGTTGGGAGAGGTGCCCAGCGCCATGATGACGCAGTCCATCGGCAGTTCAAATTCGCTGCCTTCCTTGACAACCGGGCGGCGTCTGCCGGATTCATCCGGTTCACCCAGCTCCATCTCGACACAGCGGATACCCTTGACCCAGCCATAGTTCGGATCGCGGGGATCGGTGACATCGGTCGGCAGAATCTCGACAGGATTGTTCAGCGTCTTAAAGATAATGCCTTCTTCCTCTGCATGTTCGACTTCCTCTTTACGGGCGGGGAGCTCGTTCATGCTGCGACGGTAGATGATGTAGACATTTTCAGCACCCAGGCGCTTTGCGGTACGGGCCGCATCCATCGCGACGTTGCCGCCGCCGACGACTGCAACATTCTTTGCGTGCTGAATCGGCGTGGCAGAATCATCTTTATACGCCTTCATCAGGTTGCTTCTGGTGAGGAACTCATTTGCCGAGTAAACACCCTTGAGGTTTTCACCGGGGATATTCATGAAGCGGGGAAGACCGGCACCGGTGCCGATGAAGATGGCTTCATAGCCATATTCTTCTTTCAGCTCCTCAACCGTCAGGACACGTCCGATGACCATATTGGTCTCAACCTTGACGCCGAGTGCCTTGAGGTTGTCGACTTCCTTCTGGACGATCGCCTTGGGCAGACGGAATTCCGGGATACCATAGACCAGAACACCGCCGGCGAGATGCAGTGCCTCATAAATCGTGACGTCATAGCCCATCTTGGCCAGATCACCTGCGCAGGTCAGGCCAGCAGGGCCGGAACCGATAATCGCAACCTTATGGCCATTCGGCTCAGGACGGGTGACCGCACCCTCAGCATGGGCGTTGTGATAGTCGGCGACAAACCGTTCCAGACGGCCGATGGCGACCGGCTCGCCCTTGATGCCGCGGACGCATTTCCCTTCGCACTGGGTCTCCTGCGGGCAGACACGTCCGCAGACAGCCGGCAGGGAAGAGGACTGGCTGATGACTTGGTATGCACCCTCAAAGTCACCTGCCGCAACCTTGGCAATGAATTCCGGGATATGGATATTGACAGGACAGCCGGTGACACAGGGTTTATTCTTACAGTTGAGACATCTCTGCGCTTCGTCCAGCGCCATTTCTTCGGTATAGCCGAGGGTTACCTCCTGGAAGTTTTTGTTGCGGACATTCGGGTCCTGAGAAGGCATCGGATTCTTGGTTGCTCTCATATTCGGCATGATTACTGGACCTCCTTGGCAAACAGGTTGCAGGTTTCCTCATAGGCATGGCGTTCGAACGGCGCGTAACTGCGGGAACGGCTCATCGCCTCGTCAAAGTCGACCAGATGGCCGTCAAAGTCGGGGCCATCGACACAGGCAAACTTTGTTTCCCCGCCAACGCTCAGCCGGCAGCCGCCGCACATGCCGGTACCATCGACCATGATCGGGTTCATCGAAACAGTGGTCTTCTGGCCGTATTCTTTGGTGGTCAGACATACGAACTTCATCATGATCAGCGGGCCGATTGCGATGACCTCGTCAAACCGTTCGCCCTTTTCGAGCATTTCTTTCAGCGGGACGGTGACATTGCCTTTTTCGCCGTAGGAGCCGTCGTCGGTCATCATCGTAAAGTGATCAGAGCAGGCCTTGAACTCGTCTTCCAGAATCACAAGATCCTGATTTCTGAAACCGACAATCGAGGTGACTTCTGCGCCCATCTCATGCAGCGCCTGTGCGACCGGCAGAGCAATTGCGCATCCGACGCCGCCGCCGATGACGCAGACCTTCTTCAGGCCGTCCAGATGGCTGGGGGTACCCAGAGGGCCGACAAAGTCCTGGATGTACGCACCCTCATTTTTATGGTTGAGAAGGGTTGTCGTAGCGCCGACAACCTGGAAAATAATGGTGACCGTACCTTTTTCACGATCATATCCCGCGACAGTCAGCGGGATGCGTTCACCGTCTTCATCCACCCGGAGGATGATAAACTGACCTGGTTTTGCCTTCTTTGCAACCAGCGGGGCATCAATATCCATCAGAGTGACGGTAGGATTCAGAGATTTTTTGCGTACGATTTTGTACATATCCAATCGACCCTTCCTTTTTCCTCATTATTTTTTAAGCGTACTGTTCCCGTCCGGCGTCGGTCTGCATTTCAACCTGTCCGACCGGTATTTAACCTATATTATAACAGAGCCAGCGCGTTTTTGCAAGTTAAAGCACCACTATCATGCAAAAAAGGCCTGCCAAAAAATGAACCAAATTGGCGGGGATTTATATTGTTTTGGACAAAACCCGCTGCCAATTGTTTTTCTGCGTAAAAAATCCCGTACAGATCGGTTGATCTGTACAGGATTGGAAACACAGCGGTACACAAAGCCCTATACCGCACTGGGTTAATGCTTGCCGGATTTCTCCGCCTTTTTTGCAGCTTTCCGGGCAGCCTTTTCCGCCCGCTGCTGCTCTTCCTTTATCTTCTGGGCAGGGGACTTGCCGGTCGAACGGATAAACTCATTCTTACACTTGGGGCAGATAATCCGAACCTTTCCTTTATTCCGGGGTACCCGTACCATCTGGTGACAGCTGGGACAGCGGAAATATATATGGGTCTTCCGGTCCCGGACGCGGTTGCTTTCTGTTTTGACCCATCCGCGGAAACCGGTGGTGTGATCCATGACCCAGCGCCAGCCGTTCAGGAAAATCTGATTTTCCTTGCTGCGCGCGGCAATATTCCGTGAAAGCGTCCGAAAGATGATCCAGAACCACAGCCCGTAGGAAAGCAGCAGCGTAATGATATTTCCGCCAAAAATACTGGAAACAAAGGTAATGATAACACTGAGCACAAGCAGGAACAGGGACAGAGAATCTGTGCCATACCGTCCGATCATAAAGTTGCGCAGCCAGTTCATAAAATCGCAATTTCCTTTCTGTCTGCCGGTTATCCGGCGATGTTGATTGTAGGCAATTCATATTGCAGGCAAATTACATCGCCAGGCAATTTACATTGCCTTGCAAATTATATCGCCTTTATATTATCCAGTATGAATAAAAATTATGACAAAGTCAAGCATTTGCCCTCGAATTTACAAAAGTTTCTCATACCTTTTCGGTATGGTAAACAAGTTGTTTCCAGTTTATGGACAAACCTGTTCCACGTGGAACAAAAAAGCAGGAGCAGAAACAGCTTTTCAGCCGTTCTGCTCCCACATAAATACATTTTATCAGCAAACCTTGACCGTCCAGCCGAACGGGTCTTCCTTCTTGCCCCACTGGATGCCGGTCAGTTCATCATACAGCTTCTGAGACAGCTCGCCGATCTTGCCGTCCGACAGGGTCATGTCATAATCCTTGTAACGGAGCAGGCCGACAGGGGAGATGACCGCAGCAGTGCCGGAACCGAACATCTCGGTGAATTTGCCTTCCTTGTATGCTTCCATCAGCTCGTCAACCGTGATCCGGCGTTCGGAAACCTTATAGCCCCAATGTTTGAGGATCTCAATAACCGATTTACGGGTGATGCCGGGCAGGATCGAGCCGCGCAGTTCAGGAGTGACAATCTCGTCGCCCAGTACAAAGAAGACGTTCATTGCGCCGACTTCTTCAATATACTTCTGTTCAACACCATCCAGCCAGAGAACCTGCGAGAATCCCTGTGCAGCAGCTTCTTCCTGTGCCAGCATCGAAGCAGCGTAGTTGCCGCCGGTCTTTGCAAAGCCGGTGCCGCCGCGTACCGCACGGACATAACGGGGTTCAACATAGATGTTGACAGGGTTCAGGCCGGAAGCATAGTAAGCACCGACCGGCGAAAGGATGATCAGGAACTTGACCATCGAGGTATTGTGTGCGCCCAGGTTGGGTTCGGTCGCGATGCAGAAAGGACGGACATACAGCGAATGGCCCTCCGAATAGGGGACCCATTCCTGGTCGATTTCAACCAGTTTTTTCAGTGCTTCGATGCAGAAGTCGACATCCACTTCCGGCATTGCCAGACGTTTGTTGGAATTATTCAGACGCTTGAAGTTCTCTTCCGGCCGGAACAGCTGAATGTGACCATCCGGCGTGCGGTATGCTTTCAGACCTTCAAAAGTCTCCTGGCTGTAGTGTAAGACGTTGCAGGCAGGGGAAAGGGAGATGTCGCCAAAGGGGATAATCTGTGCGTCGTGCCAGCCATTTTCCTTATCCCAATCCATTGTAAACATATGATCGGTAAAGACTTTGCCAAAACCGAGCTCCGAATCCTTCGTTTTCTGTTTCGGGCAGTCTGTCAGCTGAATTTTGATTTCCATGATCCGAACACCGCTTTTTCATTCCGGCAGGTTGTTTGCAGTTTTGCCACCAACAGCCGACCCGCCGGGCCTTCCGTCACCTGACAGTCAGGATGGCCCGGTACATTTTGGAACGAAAAAATTCCTTTCTTTCATTTTTCTGTCAGCAGATTGAAAAAATCCTGCTGTTTTTCCTTTTAAAAAGTATATCACAACGATAAAATGCTGTCAACAAGATGACAACTTGCAAAATAAACGAATTTTAAACCGTTTGAAAAGGCCAATTTGTGACTTGTATGATTTTATTATAATTGTTAGACAAGTCTGTATTATTCAGTTCACAAATCGGGGTTTATCCACCAAGCATTGTATTGGCCACCAATACCCCTGTTGTTGTCAATACCACTGCAACCAAGGAAACCAGCAGGACAATACACCACGTTACAAAATATCGCTTTCCACGCTTTTTGATCATTCCTCTGATTCCCATGAGCACAGAAACAACAAGTAAAGCGATACCGCCACACAAGAGCACAATATAGACAAACTCTGGAATAGTCAAATACATCACGCAATCGCGCCTCCTTGCCCAAACATACCCGCTGTTTTGGCAAACTATTTTGTCTGATTACAAAAACAGCTGGTCTTCCTTGCGCTGGGAACAGACAAGCCGCAGCCGCTGTTCCAGCCCCGACAGCAATGCAGCAGGCAGCTGCCGCGCCCCATTCGGACATACCGAGATACAGCGCATGCAGGAAATACATTTCTCCTCGTCCAGCTGCTGGCCATCCGCCGAAATCGCCCCTGCCGGACACATCCGGGCACAGTTGCCGCACTGGGTGCATGATTCGCCCGGCAGCGGATGCGGCCCACCATTCCCTCCATCCTTATATGGACGATTGCCGGGAAGCTGGGGTTCACCAGTCGATTCCCGTTCCATCGACGCGATGATAGAACGGCCAAACTGCCGCAGGACAACAGCGTCGACACTGTCCGGCCGTCCTTCTCCGTACATACGGACAATCGAATGCTCCGCGACAGCAGCAACACCCGCAGTTACCCGGCAGCCACCATCTGTCAGAATGTCCCGCAGTTCAACCAGTGCATCATCAAAAGCCCGGTTGCCATATACCGCAACAGCTACCGCCCGGCAGCTGTTTCCACAGCTATCTTCCCCGGCGCCGAACAGCTCTCTCAGCTTTTGGCTTTCCATCGCAGGTACCCGTCCGCCATACACCGGCGCACCGACCAGGCAGATATCATCCGGCTCAAAAGCAATCTGTTGTACAGCGTCTTGACTGCACAGCTCCACCACAACCGGTTCCATCTCTATTCCTTCGGCCAGCAGATCCAATACCCGCCGGGTTCCACCGGTCGGGCTGAATGAAATTAAATACACTTGCATAAAAGACGCCATCCTTTCCATTTGGGTATCTTATCCGTATTTTATTTATTATAGCACCTCTGGCAAAAATCCGCAATCAATCTGTCCGAACCCTCACAGGGGTGCAGATCAGTAAATGTGTATCCGCCCCAAAAAATACCGGATAAAAAATTCATATTTGGTCTACAGATTGCCCCTCCATTCGTGTTATACTGCAAAAAAACGGACAGAGTTTCTGCCGCCGTCAGGAGGGACAACCATATGCTTCATAACGTACGTCTGCCGGTCGCCTGCAAAGCCGCCGGCTTATTCCTATGCATGCTGTTTGGCAGCAGTATCTGCGGCTGCGCTGCTCAGCCGCCCAGCGGTGAGACAGCTTCTCAGTCAACAGCCGTACAGACAGAAAGCTCTTCATCCGCCCCCTCCCAAACGGAAACCTCCAGTCATCCTGACGCGGCCAGCTCCCAGCCGGCAAGCCAGTCAGACACTGCGAAAGAGGATATCGACCAGCAGACGGATACCGACAAAACTGACCCCTTTTTACAACAGCTGCTGGACAGTATGTCGCTGGAGGAAAAGGTCGGACAGATGTTTATTGTCCGCTGCCCGCAGCAAAACGCAGCTGATATCGCCCAGCAGTATCATCTTGGGGGATACATCCTGTTTGCACGGGATTTTGAAAGCAATGACCCGCAGCTGGTCACCGGCAATATCCAGCAGTATCAGGAGGTATCCGACATTCCCATGCTGATCGGAGTCGACGAAGAGGGCGGCACTGTCAACCGGGTGAGCAAATATTCCGCCTTCCGGGAAACACCTTTTCAGTCTCCGCAGGCGCTGTATGATCTCGGCGGTCTGGAACTGATTGAGTCGGATACGATTGAAAAAAGCCAGCTGCTGCTGAGCCTCGGCATCAACGTCAATTTTGCGCCTGTCTGCGATGTATCAACAGACCCCGCTGATTTTATCTATACCCGGGCGTTTGGCGGTGACGCGGTGCAGACGGCCGAATATGTCAAAACGGTGGTTTGTGCGATGAAACAGGAGGGAATCGGCTCGGTTCTCAAACATTTCCCCGGTTATGGCAACAATCTGGATACCCATACCGGCATTGCATACGATGACCGGTCGTTTGATACCTTTGCCGATTCCGACTTTATCCCGTTTCAGGCCGGTATTGACGCGGGAGCAGACATTGTGCTGGTTTCCCACAATATCGTCAATTGCATGGACAGTGAAAACCCTGCATCCCTGTCTGAAAATGTCCACCAGATTTTACGCAACCGGCTGGGATTTGACGGCGTGATTGTGACTGATGACCTCAGTATGGACGGAATACGGGATTTTACCGACGATCAGCAGGCGGCGGTGCTGGCGGTACAGGCAGGGAATGACCTGATCTGCTGCACCGACTATCAAACCCAGATTCCCGCCGTTATTCAGGCAGCCAATTCCGGCGAAATCTCTGAGGAAATCATTGATCAGGCGGTATTGCGCATCCTGAAGATGAAACAATCACTCGGGTTACTGGAAACAGATTCTGAAAACAACTGATCTGAAACGCGCCTTGTCTTCAGTGGAAAGACAGGGTGCGTTTTATCTTATCACAGCGCGCAAAACGGATGCACTTTGATTTGCCTCAAAAATTGAGAAATTGGGCGTCCAAGAACAAGGGGAAAGCCGTCTGCAAGTGTCCGCCCGATTAACCGGTTTTAATTTTGACTTGATGATTTATAGCATCTATACATGTGTATATTAACTTAATTTTAATTATTCGATGTTCTGCAAAAACAATATG
>DVLN01000105.1 GCA_018715465.1 Candidatus Faecivivens stercorigallinarum
CAAGGGAGACAAGATCCGCGGTACACTGATTGATACCGCCTTATTTGGAGCAATTTTTGTACTGGTGTGCGATATGATCGGAAGAGTGGTGATTTTTCCGTACGAATTGCCGATCGAACTGATTATCGGTATTCTGGGAAGTTTGATTTTTGTCGGGCTGCTGTTTTACCGGCTTAAAAATGGACGAAATGCAATTCGCCTGGGCAGTGCCGGTGTCAGCAGCTGTCAAGCTGTACCCAATCTGAAGGGAGGAAATGAAGCATGAATATTCCTGCTGTGCGTTCCAACCGGAAAAAGTTTCTGATTATGGTGGCACTGGTTTTTGCGTGTGCTGTGGGTTATATGCTGATCGGAGTCAATCTGGATAACGCAAAACTGTTTCAGTATGCAATGAAAATCCGTACACCGAAACTGATCGTCATGTTGATTACAGCGTTTGCCATCGGCGGAGCATCCATCGTTTTTCAGTCGATTATCAATAATACCATCGTAACGCCCTGTCTGTTGGGAATGAATTCACTGTATACGCTGATTCATACATCAGTCGTTTTCTTCCTGGGTTCCAGCAGTGTGATTGCTGTCAATGCCAACCATTCATTCGCAGTCGATGTTGTGCTGATGGGAATTGTCGCGACGGTGATTTACAGCTGGATCTTCAAAAAGACCCGGCACAATGTTTTGTATGTCCTGTTGGTGGGAACGGTGCTGACCTCTTTTTTCGGCAGTATTCAGACTACGCTGACCCGGGTAATGGACCCAAATGAATATGACTCGCTGCTGAATACGCTGGTTGCCAGCTTCAGCAATATCAATACCGAAATTATTCTCTTTGCGGTCATCCTGCTGGCAGGCGTCATCTTTGTACTTCGTAAGGAACTGGCACTATTGGATGTGCTGACCCTTGGCAAGGCACAGGCAATCAATCTGGGCGTTGACTATGACCGGTGTATCCGCAGGCTGCTGCTGGGTGTGACCATCTGCATTGCCGTTGCGACGGCAATGGTCGGACCGATTTCCTTCCTCGGGCTGATTATTGCCAACCTTTCCCGCCAGCTCTTCAAGACTTTCCGCCACAGCCAGCTGATTGCAGGCTCTGCGTTGTTTGGAATGATTGTACTGGTTGGCGGTCAGCTGATCGTGGAACATATTTATTCCTATGCGGTTCCGGTCAGCGTATTTATCACGGTCGGCGGCGGATTGTATTTCCTCTACCTGTTACTGACAAGAAAGAAGGTGTGATGATGCAGGTAAAAGAACTGACAAAGCAATATGGCGAAAAGACAGTAGTAGATGCTGTCAGCTTTGATATCCCGAAAGGGAAGGTGCTCTCTCTCATCGGTCCCAATGGTGCCGGCAAATCAACAGTCATGGGAATGATTTCCCGTCTGATTGCACATGACAGCGGTTTGGTGAACTTTGAAGGAAAGGATATCGGCAAATGGAAAAGCAAAGAGCTTTCCAAAAGACTTGCCATCCTCACCCAGACCAATAATATCCAGATGAAGCTGACCGTTCGGGAACTGGTTACCTTCGGACGATTCCCATATTCGGGCAACCGGATCACGCAGGAAGATGCCGTCATCATCGACCGTGCGATCGAGTACATGGAACTGGGCGAATTTCAGGACCGGTTCATCGATGAACTGTCTGGCGGTCAGCGTCAGCGTGCACTGATCGCGATGGTTATTGCACAGGATACTGAGTATGTGCTGCTGGATGAGCCGACCAACAACCTGGATATCTACCATGCGACCAATATGATGAAGATTGTCCGCCGTCTGTGTGATGAGCTGGGCAAAACGGTCATCCTGGTTTTACATGAGATCAATTACGCTGCTTTTTACTCCGATTATATCTGTGCTTTCAAGGACGGAAAAATCGCGAAGTTTGGAACGGTTGAGGAGGTGATGACAAGGGAAAACCTGTCGGAAATCTATCAGGTTGACTTCGAAATCCTGAATATTGCGGGAAAACCGCTGTCCATTTATTATTGAGTCTTATATTTTCAGTACTTTTCAAAAAAGGAGTATCATGTCATGAAAAGTTTTATTTCAATTGCTCTGGTTGCGGCAATGTCTCTCAGTCTTGCGGCCTGCGGTTCGCAGAATAATGTGTCCGGTTCTTCGGATGCTGCGCAGCAGTCTTCGGTCGAAGCGTCCACAGAGTCTTCTTCGGAAGCCGCTGTATCTTCCGATACCGAATCTTCTGAAAATGTTGTAGCTTCTTCTACAGAGAGTGTACCTGAAACCGTGTCCATTACAACACTGAATGCTGCCAAAGAAGCAACCGAGTTGGAAGTAGACTATGATCCTCAGCGGATTGCGATTCTGGATATGGCCTCGCTGGATATCCTGGATGCTCTTGGTGTGGGAGATCGGGTTGTTGGTACAGCCAGCACCAGCCTTGATTATCTGCAGGGCTATATCAATGATGAAATCGACAATCTTGGTACCATTAAGGAAGCTGATCTGGAAGCAGTTATGGCCTGTGAACCGGACGTGATTTTTATCGGCGGACGACTTGCCTCCAGTTACGATGCACTCAGTGAGATTGCACCGGTTGTCTATCTGGCAACCGATACCGAACTGGGCGTAGTTGAGAGTGTCCGCAAAAATGCGGAAACAATCGCCAGCCTGTTTGGACTGGAAGAAGAGGTCGACACACTGATGGCAGACTTTGACAGCCGGGTCTCTGCACTGGCAGAATTTGCAGCCGGCAAGACCGCAATCGTCGGCATGGTCACCAGCGGCAGCTATAATGTTCTGGGCAACGATGGCCGGTGCTCGATTATCGGCCGTGAGATCGGGTTTGAGAACATCGGCGTTGATGCACAGATCGATACTTCGACACATGGAAATGAAGCATCGTTTGAATTCATTGTCGACAAGGCTCCTGAATACATCTTTGTCATGGACCGTGACGCTGCCATCGGCACCGAAGGTGCAAAGCTGGCTCAGGAAATTATGGAAAATGAGCTGGTTATGGGCACCGATGCTTATAAAAACGGCAATATCGTTTACCTTGCGCATCCTGCTGTTTGGTATACCGCTGAGGGCGGAATTACCGCGCTTGACCTGATGCTTTCTGATCTTGAAAGTGAACTGTTGAACTGATCTGTCTAGACAAACAGTATCCCTCCGGTAAAGAACCATTACCGGAGGGATACTGTTTATTGAAGTGGTTACAGAACAACAGATTTTCCACCGTCAGTCGCTGATTCATAAACCGACAGCATCAAATCAAGCGTATTGCGGACACTGGCAAGGTCGTTGGGGAAGGAGCAACCCTCTTCCAGACAGCGATAGTAGTCTTCTATGCAGGCGTAATGCCCCGCACCCCAGTAATCCTTCCCCAGATTGCAGTCAGAGGGGTAGAAAATGCGTTCCACCGGCTGGCCGGGACGACGGATGGTGACTTCGGTCTCCTCCATTCGTATCGTCATCTTTTCGCAGGCAAGTTCGATCAGTACCGGCGAATTGACACTGAAAGCGGTTGTGGCATAGAAGATGCCCGGAATGCCGTGATAGTCGATCAGCGCGTCAACGGTGTCTTCTACTTCGATCACGCCTTTTAAATGGCGGTTGGTGCAGATGGCTTCTACCGAGTCGGGGCGGCCGAGAAAATGATTCATCAGGTCAAGGGTGTGGACCGACTGGTTAATTAACGCGCCGCCGCCTTCTGTCTCCAGTTTTCCGCGCCATCCGCTTTCGGTATAATAAGGCGCGTCTCGGTACCAGGTAACAAATCCGCGGATACCCAGTACACGTCCGGTTTCGCCGCTGTCCAGCATGGATTTGAGCTTCTTTGCCGCGTCAATATACCGGTTTTGGAAACAGACACCGATCCGTGCGCCGCCGTCATCCAGCTGAAAAAGGGCTTGCTGCTGCTGACGACTGATGGCCGGGGGCTTTTCCATAAAAACATGGATGCCCCGGCGGTGGGCCTCTGCGGCCATCGGAACATGCAGATAATGTGGTGTACAGATGTGCAGGACGTCGATCTGCTCAGCGTCCAGCATCGCTTCCAGCGAAGGATAGGCGTGCAGGTGATATTGTTTTGCCATCGCTTCTGCCCGCTCGGGCCGGATATCGGCACATGCGGTCAGTTCTACTCCCGACAGATCGTTTAAAACGGCAGAATGAACGGCAGCAATGCTGCCGCAGCCGACAATTGCGGCTTTTTGCATAAGGATTCCCCCATCAGATTTTCTTGAGTATACCTAGCAGACTGTCATGTGCCAGCGTGAAGGCTTGTTCACCGGTCAGGGCAGTTGGTGCTCCGACGCCCACATGCTGCTGCGAACCGTTTTCCAGGCTGGTCAGGCCGGTAAAGTTGATCAGATGCGGTTCCAGCGATAAAAAGCCGGTGTATCCCTCTGATTTAAACCCCGCGAGAATCTCCTGGAGGTGTCCGTTTCCTGTTCCAGGAGGTACGACTGTCCCATTTTCCGAGAGGGCGTCCTTGATGTGGATATAGGCAACGTAGGGTTTGAGCCGCTGATAGGCTTTGATCGTGTCCACCCCGCACTGGACAAAGTTTGCAAAGTCGAACACCGCCCGGAAATGATCGCAAGCCAGCTGTTCCATCAGGTCCAGACAGCGCAGGTCGGTGTCCCCGTAGATTTCCTTTTCATTTTCATGCAGCAGCACGATGTCCGCTTTTTCTGCCTCAGCGATCAGCACTTTCAGTCGTTCGAGCACCTCATTGCGGTAGCAGGCTGGGTCTTCTCCTTCGGGAATATAAAAGCTGAACATCCGAATATAGCGTGTTTGTAAAACCTTTGCGGCCGCGAGCAGCTGCCGGAAGGTTTCCAGATGGGGAGCAAAATCGTCGGTGATGCTGATTTTGCCGATCGGGGAGCCGATGGAGGAAACCTGTACACCGGCCGCGTTCAGTTTGGCTTTGACCTGCTCAACCTCCTGCGGCGTCAGCTCAGAGATGTTTTTTCCATCCACCCCACGAATTTCAATGTATTTCATTCCCAGCTGGCTGATGACCTTTAGCTGCTGGTCAAAGTCGGGGGAAATCTCGTCCGAGAAACCGGACAGCTCGATATTTGTAAACATATTTGGTATCCTTTCCTGATAGGCGGGAAAGCTCCCGCTTCCGTATTGCAGCAAACCCCATGCCTGCCGCTGGAATACGGCAGGCACAGGGGCAGATCACTTAATAAGTTCCTTCGGTATCGAAATGGACGCTTTCACCGGTTTTGATTTTGGAACCGGCAACCTTCTCGCTCAGTTTCTCGTAGAACAGATCTTCGTCAATCGGCAGGGTGACCGGCTGTCCCAGCCAGCTGGAAAGGTGCATGCAGTTGGAAAGGGTCAGGCCGTTGATGCCTTCCTCGCCCCGCGCGACCAGCGGTTCCCCATGCAGGATATGTCCGGCAAAGGCGGCGAGAACGCCGTTGTGCTGGGGGTTGAGGCCGTCGGTTTCGACGTCGACCCATTTGCCGGTTGGCTGTGCAAAGCCTTCTTTGGAGGTATAGCAGAATTCCCGTTCGCTGACGTCCAGTTCGTAAACCGACAACTTGAAATCGTCGCAGACGATCTTTGCCTTGTCCATCGTGATTTCAAACCGGTTGGTGCCGGGCGCGTCGCCGGTGGTGGTGATAAATACGCCGGTTGCGCCGTTTGGATATTCCAGATAGGCGGTGACGTCGTCTTCTACCTCAATATCATGCCATTTGCCTTCATGACAGAAGGCGGTCACCTTGCTGGGCATCCCGCAGATCCATTGCAGCAGGTCGAGGTTGTGCGGGCACTGGTTGAGCAGCACACCGCCGCCTTCACCGGCCCAGGTGGCTCTCCATGCGCCGGAATCATAGTAAGACTGGGTACGGTACCAGCTGGTGATGATCCAGTTGACCCGTTTGATCTGGCCGTATTGTCCGCTTTGGACCAGTTCCCGCATTTTGCGGAAGACGCAGTTGGTGCGCTGGTTGAACATCATGGCAAAGGTCACATCGCATTTTGCAGCAACTTCGTTCATCTCCCGGACCGCTTTGGTGTAGACGCCGGCGGGTTTTTCGCACATGACGTGCAGTCCCTTTTCCATCGCCTTGATGGACAGAACCGGATGCTGATAGTGAGGTGTTGCGATGATGACGGCGTCGCAGAGCCCGCTGTCGATCAGATCGTCTCCCTCTTCAAAAATGGTGACCGATTCGGGAAGATTCTGTTTGGCCCAGTCGCGGCGTTTGGCGTCCCGGTCGGCAATCGCGGTCAGCTGCATGCCGGGGACCAGCCCGTCGGTGATGGATTTGGCATGGGTCGTACCCATATTGCCGATGCCGATAATGCCCATTCTGACAAATTCCATGGTGATTCTCCTTTACAGTCCAAGTGATCTCAGGTAATCATGGCTGCGCTGCAGGCAGTCAAACGGGCTGCCCTGGCAGGTGTCCTGCTCGACCAGCGCGTATTTGGTCTTGCCCAGCTCGTTGAGCTTTTTGACGATGGCCGGGAAGTTGAGGTTGCCGTCCCCGACCGGCGCCATAATCGGGTTCCAGCCGGAAACCGCCATATCCTTGAAATGGACGCAGGGGATGCGGTCCTGAAGGATGTCCAGCCACTGATAGATGTCTGCGCCGCCGGCCTGTACCCAGTAGGTATCCAGCGTAATGCCCATCAGTTCGGCGGGCAGCTGGTCGAGGAGGTGTTCCATCAGCAGCCGTCCGTCGGAGAGGCGCTCAAACTCGAAATTATGGTTGTGATACATAAACAGCTTTCCGGCAGCGGCGATCTTTTTGGCCGGTTCCAGAAAATCCTTGCCAAACTGATCAATCCAGTAGATATTGCCGTACTTTTCGGGCATCATGCCCAGCCCGATATAATCACAGCCGAGAATGTTGTGTTCTTCAATCAGCCCATCGACATCATTGAGAAACCGTTCGGCGGGATTATGGGTCAGAACAATCTTCAGTTCCAGCTGATCGCAGATTTCCCGGAGCAGATGGGGGTCGATTTTTCCCATTCCAGAAACCTGG
>DVLN01000106.1 GCA_018715465.1 Candidatus Faecivivens stercorigallinarum
CGCTGATCTGGTAAAAGAAGCAATCAATCTGATGGATTTTGAAGACGGTTACCACTTTTCCAAAGCCGTGTATTCCCCTGTGATGTATTATAAAGAAGACAAGTATCTGCTCTATCTTTTTCCTGTCTACGGTATCATTGATGGTTACCGTTACGACTACAATCCCATCGTAGGTGCGGTCGTATATCGAATGGACAATCTGCTGGAAGATATGATCGGTATGCAGTCGACAGACAGCGCGGCTGTTCTGGTCGACCAGGACAACCTTCTGTACAGCAACCGCACATTGACCCAACAGGAAACCATCGCACTGAAAAATACAGAAGCAGATGATCTCGAAATGACGACCAGCGAATGCCAGTATCTGGTTGAAACGATACAGCTATCCATTCCTGGGTGGAAACTCATGATGATCACCCCGGAAGATTCCCTGTTTTCCGGCATACCGGAAGCACGCTATCTGTTGTTGTGGATCATGCTGGCAGCAATGGTCCTGGCCGGGTTGGTTATCGTAGGAATACTCTGGTCGGTCAGGCGCTCGATCATGCGGATGACAGCAGAAATCCGTCTGGCTGGCAGTGACGGCGTTAAGGTCAGTCCCCCGCAGCTCGCAGAACTTACCCCCATCTCTGAAGCACTCAATCTTGCAATGGATGATCTGCGTCAGGCCACCGAACGGGAACAGCGATACGCACAGGCAGAATATGAGGCGCGGCTCTCCCAGATCAGGACTGAAATGCTCGCCTACCGAAGTCAGATCAATCCGCATTTTCTGTTCAATACCCTGGAAACTGTCCGTTCTCTTGCCCACCGGTATGGTGCAAAACCGGTTGAACAACTGGTCGGCGGCATGTCTCAGATGTTCCGCTATTCACTGTACGCACCGATGATTGTACAGCTGGAAGATGAACTCGGACACCTTGGCGCCTACTTTTCGGTCATGGACACACGTTTTCCAAACCGTTTTAGAATTCTAGAGGACATCGAACCGGAAACACTTGGCTGGCCGATCCTGTCCATGCTGCTTCAGCCGCTGGCGGAAAACGCGGTTCGTCACGCCTTTAATGGACGGAGAAGCGGAATCATGCTGGTACAGACTTTTATCCGCGAAAAAAAGCTCCATGTCCGCATTGCAGACAATGGAGTCGGAATTCGGCAGCCGGAACTGGACAAGCTGCTCAGTAAGATTTATCGTGATGACGCAGAAGCCGAAAAGGAAATGGATGCAACCAAAAAATCTCAGCAGGCAAAGATCAGTATTGGCCTGTCTAATATCTACCACCGGCTTCGGCTGACCTTTGGTCAGGGCGCAGACTTGCAGCTGCGCTCCCGTGAAGGATACTATACCGTCGTGGAACTGATTATTCCACAGGAACACCTGTCAATGGACAATGAATTTTCTTCTTTTTTCACTCAATAAGCGGTATATCGTTTTTCCTTGCGGAACAAATCGGGGGTAATTCCAACCTCAGCTTTGAACTGTCGGCCAAAATAGGAATAATCACTGTATCCGCATGCAAAAGCTACCTCCCGCAGTGAAAGACGTGACGATGTCAGCAGCGTCTGGGCATGGTGCATGCGGATCCGACGCAGAAAGCTCATAATCGACTCTGATGTCTGCTTTTTAAAACGGTCACACAGGTAGGTTTCGGTGACAAAAAAGTGGGCAGCCAACTCTTTCAGCGTTATCTCATTGCGCATATTTTCAACCAAATACAACTGAATTTCCGCAACCGACAGCTGCCCCCGTCCGTTGTCCTTTACAAACCTGAAGCCACCTGCCAGCGATGCGCGGGCAGTACGCAGCAGCCATTCGCCCTGCCGGTCAACAGGTGCAGGAAGGCTCAGACCACATCCTTCGGGAATCGTTTCAGGTTCATAGTCCAGCAGGCAGCCAAACTGTCCGCCAATCTGAACCGGCTGACACCATTTTCCCTCTTCGGCAGGCGGCAGGCGAAACGCGCTGTCGGACAGTACAAGATAGCTGTCCAATCCACCGGGTGCTTCGGGAAAAACAGGTTTTTCCGGGTCAACTGGGATAACCGGTGTTGTGTCCGCTGCACTGCGTTCAAACTGGCTGAGCTTCTGAGACAGCATCCTTGCCGCTTCCAAAACATCTGACGCTGTCAACGGCTTGAGCAGATAATGGACTGCCGACAGCCGGATTGCCTCCCGCGCGACCTCAAAATCCGAGTAGGCGCTGGCAACAACGCACTGTACATTCGGAAAACTCTGTCTTAAATGGTAAACCAGTTCGATACCAGTCATATCCGGCATCCGAATATCGGTGATGACCGCATCCGGGCATACAAGGGCAGACTTTGCGATTGCTTCGCTCCCACACTCACAACGGGCGACAATCGAAAAACCTTCCTGCTCCCAGTCAATGATTTCTTCCATTCCTGAAAGCGCCCATGGCTCGTCATCAACCAGCATTAATCTATATTTTTCCATAAAAATACATCCTTTTCCTATCCTGTGTTTTTCATTATACCACAAAAAAGTTATCTCAAACAAGTATCATTTCTTATCCATTTTACTGAAGTGACGATGTGAAACAACAATATTCTCCCATACATAGAGCTTCGAAGCACGATCTTTTCAGACAAGCAATTTCAAATGGGAAACCATACTTTTTTTCATGAAAAAGCCTATTTTCAGCCATTCTTTATTCAATTACTTGCGCTGTCATTGTGAACAAATCACAATGATAGCGCTTTTATATTGTTCAAAATATCAAATCACATAATAAATTTCCAGTAACACGAAAGGAAATTCTATCGCTTTTCGGACCCCAAAAATTTATAATATAGACACAAGGAAAACACCCCAGGAAAAAAAGAAAACCGGAACCGCCCTGTACCGCCTTCGGTTCAGAGAGATTCCGGTTTTTATAACGGTTACCGGACTATTGAAAAATCAGCCCGGCTAAAATGCTGACGGATTATTCGGCAACAACCGTCTTGTCCCAGATACGGACAGATTTGGGTGTGCCGCTTACAAGTTTGATCGCTGCGCCTGTTCTGTCAACCGACAGCTCCAGCAGGCTGTCCTGATAGAGGAACCGGAACCGGTAGCTCTTCCAGCCCTGCGGCAGCTGCGGACGAAAGGTCAGCCCGTCTTCCTTGACGCGCAGGCCGGCAAACCCGTATACGACCCCCATATAGGTGCCGCCCATATTTGCGGTATGGATTCCGTCGCCGGTGTTGTGGTGGGCATTGGTGATATCCAGCATCGAAGATTCGGAGAAGTAGCGGACAGATTTGTCCATATCACCCAGACGTGCCGCCATGATGCCGAAGATGCAGGCAGACAGAGAGGAATCGTGGGTGGTGATCTTCTCGTACCAGTCATAGGAACGGCGCATCGTCTCTTCCGACTGGTAATCCTCATGTACAAAATGCGCAAGTACCGTGTCGGCCTGTTTGCAGACCTGGAAACGGTTGAGGCAAAGCGGATGATAATGCAGCAGCAGCGGGTGGTTTTCTGCCGGAGTACCAGCAAAATCCCAGACCGGTTTTTGCAGGAATGCGTCATCCTGCGGGTTGATGCCGGTCTTCTCATCATACAGAAGGGTCATGCCCGCTTCCGCCTTCTTAAACTCTTCGATCTCGCTTTCGGTCAGTTCCAGACGCTTTGCAACATCTTCCAGTTTGCCGGCTTCGCCCAGCAGTTCCCACATCTTGGCAGCCCAGTAAAGATTGTACTTTGCACCGGCATTGGTGTAATAGTTGTCGTTGACACAGCAGGTATACTCATCAGGACCGGTGACGCAGTTGAGATGGAAACTGCCGTTTGCCCAGCAGCCGAGGTCAATCCAGAGTCTCGCCGTTTCAAACAGGATCTCCGCGCCCTTTTCAGCCATAAAGTCCAGATCGCCCGTCAGCAGATAATAGTTGACTACTGCAAACGCAATATCGCCATTAAGGTGATACTGTGCCGAACCGGACGGATAATAACCCGAGCATTCCTCGCCGGTGATGGTGCGCCATGCAAACAGCGCGCCTTTTTTGTGGCCAAAAATCTTGGCGTGCGCACGAGCTTTGGGCAGAATCTGGTAACGATAGGACAGCAGGTTTTTCGCCTGCTCCCGGTTGGTCAGCGCAAAGAAGGGAAGCTCATACATCTCGGTATCCCAGAAATAGTGGCCCTCATACCCTTCGCCCGACAGACCTTTCGCGGCAATGTTCGAGCATCTGTCCCGGCCGGCCGACTGAAGCAGCTGGTACAGCGAGAACCGGACTGAAAGCTGGAGCTGGTCGTCCCCTTCGATCTCCAGCGAGGACTGTTCCCAGAATTTTTCCAGGTATGCCTGCTGCTCCTGGTACAGTTTTTCCAGCGGCTGTGCGGTCACTTTGGCCATTTCTGCGGCCGCGTCTTCTTCGGTGGAAGCATACCGGCGGGAATCACACAGGACGGTATAACGGGTCAGTGTCACCGTCTCCCCTGCCCCAACCTTCATCTGATGGCGTGCAGTCAGGCATTCCGCTTCGGTGTCATATGCCGTCTCACAGGTGGCCGAAAGCAGATCACGGGTCATCGAAGTGAGGGTCAGCTGGCTGCGGGAGGTATGCGCGGTCAGGACGCCGCATCCGTCTTTCCAGAAGGCGCGGTCGGTCAGCATCATTCGTTCGGTGGAATCGCCGACACGCGGGTCATCCGGGTTGGAGTAGTTGAGGACATCACCGCGATGGACTGTTTCGAGGCAGATGGGGCCGGAATAGTTTTCACTGGTCAGCGCGTATTCGATGGTAAAAAGCGCGGGATGGGTCAGAGAAGCCATACGGGTGATCCGCAAGCCGATGATATTGCCGGCGGGAGACTGCCAGCGGATCAGGCGGCGGGTGGTGCCAGCCTTCATATCCAGCTCACGGGCAAAGGACAAAACGGTTCCCTCAAAGAGAGAAAAGCGTTCGTTGCCGACCGTCAGGCGGATGGTCTGGGTATCACAGGTGTTGACCATCGTCTGCTTGCTGGTCGGGAAACCAAACAGCAGCTCTGCCTGCGGCATATCGGTGATGTCATAAAAAGCGTTGACATACTCGCCACGGATGGAAGGCTGTCCGTCATATCCTTCCTCAAAGTTGCTGCGCACACCGAGATAACCATTTGCATTGTGGAACAGCGTCTCATTCAGCAGCAGTTCTTCTCTGGAAGAAGAAAAGCCTTCTTTACGAAAAACATATTCGTTCATCTGACTCCTTCCTTTCGGTTTTGATATTTTAAAAACAGTTGAGGTTCTGGATAAAAAACACCCCTGCCGTATGACATTGTCGATGAACATTGTCAGTTGACAAGAGTGTTTTTAAAAATCAGTCCAGTCTTTGCATCACAGATCCATTGTGCAGGTTTCACCAGCTGCAAGGCTGTGTTTTTCGCCGCCCAGCAACAGACCGTCTACAGCGTCTCCATCGTTGTGGATGGTAACGCATCCAGGGCGGATGGTCACATTCAGACGGCTTCCCTGCCAGTGGATGGCGTAACGCAGTTCCTTCCAGTTATCCGGCAGATGGGGGGCAATCCGCAGGCAGCCGCGGTACAGACGCACGCCGCCAAAGCCCATGACAACGTCCTGCCAGATACCTCCCATGTTGGCAGCATGGATACCGGCGT
>DVLN01000107.1 GCA_018715465.1 Candidatus Faecivivens stercorigallinarum
CAACATACATTTTTATTTAAGTATAGTAAAATAAGTCCAGAAAGTCAAGCCCGGCTGAAAAACGCCGCGGCAAGGTAACACCCGTCCATAGAAAGGAAGATCAGAATGAAACGCAGAATCATTCATATCAATGAGGAAAAATGCAACGGCTGCGGGGCATGCGCTGCCGCTTGCCATGAAAACGCGATTGTGATGGAAAACGGAAAAGCGCATCTGGCACGGGAGGATTATTGTGACGGTCTGGGAGATTGCCTGCCGGCCTGCCCGACCGGTGCGATCACCTTTGAGGAGCGGGAAGCGGCAGCATATGATGAAGCCGCTGTTCTTGCAGCTAAACAGCGGGCGGCTGCACAGGCTTCGCCTGCTCATCAGGGCGGTTGTCCCGGTTCCCGTCTGCAAACTTTCGCCCCCCGCCCGGCGGCAGAAATTCCGGCTGCGGCAAGACCTAGCTGTCTTTCCCAGTGGCCGGTTCAGATTAAGCTGGCTCCGGTCAATGCGCCCTGGTTTGACGGGGCGAATCTCCTGATCGCAGCCGACTGTACCGCTTATGCTTACGGTGATTTTCACGAACAGTTTATCCGTGGCCGGGTAACGCTGATCGGATGCCCAAAGCTGGACGAGGGGGATTACACTGAGAAACTGACCGCGATCCTGAAAAACAATGAGATCAAGAGTCTGACTATTGTTCGGATGGAGGTTCCCTGCTGCGGAAAGATTGAAACCGCCGCCAAAAACGCGCTGAAAGCCAGCGGCCGGTTTATTCCCTGGCAGGTTGTCACCATTTCGACCGATGGCCGTATTCTGGACCGGTAATAGGGAATACTTTGATTAATAAAATCAATTCATACCAATTTGGAAGGAGAATTTTCGATGGAAAATCAGATGTTTTGTTTTCAGTGTGAACAGACCGGCTGCGGTGGATGCACCAAAGCTGCCGGCGTCTGCGGTAAACAGGCTTCTACTGCCTACAAGCAGGATCAGCTGACTGGTGCACTGATCGGACTTGCCCGCGCGGCACAGAATGCTGATCCCGGAGAATCGGCTCGGGAACTGATGCTGGAGGGTCTGTTTGCCACGATTACCAATGTTGATTTTAACGATGCGGAACTTGACCGGCTGATTGAACGGGCTCATCAGGAGAAACAGAAGCTGGTACCCGACTGTTCAGCCTGTGGCGCTCCCTGCGGTCGGACGGAAGACTATGATCTGAATAAGATCTGGGAAGCCCAGGAGGATATCCGGTCGCTCAAATCGCTGATCCTTTTTGGCGTGCGCGGGATGGCGGCCTATGCCTGGCATGCCGCTGTGCTTGGATATACTGACCCGGAAGTGGACGCATTCTTCTATCGGGCGATGGCCGTTTTGGGCGAGGACTTTGGGATGGAAGAACTGCTGCCAGTGGTAATGGAAACCGGCAAGGTCAACCTGCGCTGTATGGAACTGCTGGACAAGGCCAATACCGAAAGTTACGGCAACCCAGTGCCGGTCACTGTCAGTATGACAATTGAAAAAGGTCCGTTCATCATTGTTACCGGCCACGATCTGCATGACCTGAAACTGCTGCTGGAACAGACCGAGGGCAAGGGCATCAACATCTATACTCACAGTGAGATGCTCCCTGCACACGGCTATCCCGGCCTGAAAAAGTATGCCCATCTGAAAGGCAATTTCGGCACCGCCTGGCAGAACCAGCAGAAAGAGTTTGCATCCGTTCCGGCACCCATTCTCTTTACCACCAACTGTCTGATGCCGCCTAAGGACAGTTATCGTGACCGTGTCTTTACGACCGGCGCCGTATCCTATCCCGGTACAACCCATATCGGGAAGGACAAGGATTTCACGCCATTGATCAAAAAGGCACTTGAACTGGGCGGCTATCCCGAACCGAAAACCTTTACCGGTGTCAACGGCGGCAATTCGGTCACCACCGGATTTGGACATACGACCGTTCTGTCACTAGCCGACAAGGTCGTCGATGCAGTCAAATCGGGAGCAATCCGGCATTTCTTTCTGGTTGGAGGATGTGACGGAGCAAGAACCGGGCGGAACTATTATACGGAATTTGTTAAAAATACGCCTGCCGATACCGTTGTGCTGACCCTTGCCTGCGGCAAGTACCGGTTCAATGACCTTGACCTTGGGTCGATTGGCGGCATTCCGCGGCTGCTGGATATCGGCCAGTGCAACGACGCTTATGGAGCAATTCGGATTGCGTCTGCCCTTGCGGAAGCGTTTGGATGCGGCATCAACGATCTGCCGCTGTCGATGGTCCTGTCCTGGTATGAACAGAAAGCAGTCTGCATTCTGCTGACGCTGCTTTACCTTGGCGTCAAAAATATCCGGCTTGGTCCGTCTCTGCCGGCGTTTGTCTCTCCGGCAGTTTTACAGTACCTGTCTGAGAATTTCGGCCTTGCGCCGATCACCACCCCAGAAGCAGATCTGAAACAGCTGCTCGGCAGTTGAGCGGTTGTACCAAATAAAAAAGCTGCCCTGTACCTTCCAATCGGGGAGGGGACAGGGCAGTTTTTGCTATTTATTGAAGGATATAGGAGGTAATGCCGCGACCGGTAAGACTTTCAATCAGATCTTCCGAATCAATGACCGGCATCAGGGTTGAAACATCTGCCGTCACCTTGTCGAGTATCGAAAGATCACTTCCGATCATCGGTGCACTCGGCGTAAAGGTGAAGACATTTGGCGTTGCGGTATACACCTGACTGTTGACCCCTTCGGTATAGCTGGCTCCTTGATAGGCGGGAACCACCCTAAGTCCGGGTGCTGCCTGCTGCATTGCTTCCAGCACCGCCTGGAGCTGGTCTGTTGTTGAAACCCCGCCGGTCTCACCCAACCCCAGTTTCTGCTGAAGAGTGGAATCCGGGTACTGGTTGCCGTAGACGATCAGATCGACAAAACCCGCCTGATCAATCTCGGCAGCAATGGCAGTCAGATAATCAACTGTCGCACTGCAATAGGGGTTCATCCAGGGCTGTCCGCCGTTGATAACCTTGGCGTCCAGCCAGGTGGTGGAGCCGTCGTTCATCCAGAAGTAGGAGGTTCCATAGCGGGTGTGGGCAGCAGTATGATCATGCAGTGAATAGATGGACGCAACCGGTTTGAGCCCATGGTTTTTAATTGCATTGATGACAGCTTCAAGATCG
>DVLN01000008.1 GCA_018715465.1 Candidatus Faecivivens stercorigallinarum
GAGTAGTCACGTTTCTTATAGAACATACCCAGGTCAACACCCAATACCGACGAGAAATACATGCAGCGGGACATACCGCCTTCGTCAGGAGAAATAATCATCAGGTGTTCCTTGTCCAGTTTCAGGTCAGGGATGTTGCGGACCATCGCCTTCAAAAACTGGTAGGTAGGTTTGATGTCTTCAAATCCGCTGAGGGGAATCGCATTCTGAACACGTGCGTCATGTGCGTCAAAAGTGATGATGTTCTCGACACCCATCGCAACCAGTTCCTTGAGCATCAGCGCGCAGTCAAGCGACTCACGGCTGGCACGGCGATGCTGACGGCCTTCGTACAGCATCGGCATAATCACATTGATTCTTCTGGCCTTGCCATTTGCAGCGGCGATCATTCTCTTAAGATCGGCGAAATGGTCGTCCGGGCTCATCGGAACCGTCATTCCATACATCTTGTAGGTTACACCATAGTTGAAGCAGTCAACGATGATAAACAGGTCATGTCCTCTGACCGTTTCCTTCAGGGAGCCTTTCGCTTCGCCGTCGCCAAAACGCGGGCAGGAAGCATTGAGAAGATAACTGTCACGGCAGTATCCAATAAAATCGCCGTCCTTCATCAGTTCGCCATGTCTCTGACCCCGCCACTCCGACAGGTAAGCATCGACTTTGGCTGACATTTCCTCGCAGCCTTTCATTCCAATGATGCTCAGAGAACCGACCGGAATCGAAACCTCGTGAATAGAATCCATATGAGCAATTTCCTCCTAAAGTTTTTATTGGACATGTTTACGCTTATATTATATCTGAATTACAGTCTATTTGCAAACACGTCCGCGTAAAATAATTTGGAGGATTTTGGCGACTCTTTGGCTATTCTGTTGTTTTTGAACGCAAAACAGGGCGGAAGTCACCTCTTCCGCCCATTCCGTCAGACAAATACAACTTATTCAAGCTGGGTATACAGCTGTACCAACAGGTTCCAGGTCTCCCGTCCGACCGCTCCATCCGGGTCCAGCCCGCCCATCTGCTGAATAACCCCGACCGCGTCGGCTGTCGTACGGTCGTATTCATAACTGAGCGATGGCTTTGGAACATTTGCAAACTGTTCACCAATCTGCATCAGCATTCCCTGTATCAGTCCGACCAACAGCCCGCCTGCCCCCGGCTGGAGAACAAAACTGTTGTTCGGGAAAACCGGCAGCGGCTGGATTCTTCCCTGTTCAATCAGTTCAGTTAATCGAGTCTGAATCAATTCCCATAGGGCACGATCCACTTCTCCCGTCTGTTCCAATCCTTCCATCTGCTGGAACATCCGCACCGCTTCGGTCGTCTCCGGCCCGAAGATGCCATCAGGAGAAACAACCCACGGAAATCCCCGAGCAGCCAGAATTTGTGCCAAAGCATCCTGTAATTCAAAAATGGCAACCCGTTGTTCCATTTTTTCAGCCCCCCTCTTTCAATACGCTGCCCGGATACTGACCCGGGACCCGCGTCAGTCCTGTACGTACATCCAGATACAGCGAGGTCAGCGCATCCCAAGTCTGTCTCCCGACAATGCCGTCTGGCGGCAAATTGAACAGGTCTTGAAAAAGCCGGACCGCATTTCGGGTGGAATCGCCAAAATAACCGGTCACCGGGACCTGTGGGATCTCCCAGACGCTTCCTACCGTATTCAGGTATTCCTGGAGCAGCCGGACCCGCTCTCCACGACTGCCTACCCGCAGCGTTTCGCCGTTCCAGGCAAGCGGTATATCCTGTTGAGCAAGAAGAAGCTCACTTCTAACGATATCCCGATAGACACGGTACAGCTCATTCCAGGTTGCTCTTCCGACAATCCCATCCGGGTTGAGTCCAAACCGGTTCTGGAAAGCTATCACCGCGTTTTTGGTTCCCTCACCGAAAATCCCATCCACCGCAATGTCCGGGATGGTGTCATAAAAGGCGGCGACCAGATCCAGGCGGTGCTGTAACACTGCAATCGGACTCCCCCGCATCCCCATTTGCAGGACAGACGGAAACTGGGCGTTCTGATCGGAAAGTGAAATTCCTTCGCTTTGCAGCTCAGCCAGTCGCTTGACCGCGACATAAATTCGCTCCAGCTGATACCAGGTCGCCTGCCCGACAATCCCATCCTGAGTCAGGCCGAAAATCTTCTGGAACGCCTTGACCGCCTGAGTCGTGGAGGGACCGAAAATTCCATCCACCTTTATTCGTGGAATTGCTGGGTAGTTACGTGCAACCCGGTTGAGGCGCGACTGCAAGATCCGCACGCTTCCAACATCCGCTCCTGGCCCGAGCGGATACCCAGGATAGGACGGATTGACCGAACCGACCGGTGCATTAAAGACGATCTCGATATCTTTGCCATAATAGTATTGCAGAATCTCGAACGGTGTCAGGCCCTGTTTGGCAAGGGTGACAGTCCCCCACTGGGAAAGCCCGTCACAGGTAACTGTCGTCCCATTGCAGAACTGGGTGAACAGCGGCTCAATATACCCCTGCTGCCGGACATAGTCGTTGAACAGCTCGTCGACCAGGTCGGAGATATTGGAAAAAATCTCCCGGCCATGGATATATGCCTGGTCGTACTGGGTTGAATTGGTGATGTCAAAATCGTATCCCCGGCTGCGGTACCACTCGGTATAGACCCGGTTGAGGGCAAAGGTCACCTGCGCGTAGATATTGGCGCGCAGTGCGTTTTCCGGCCAGGTCGGATATATTTCGCTGCTGGCAACATTTTTGATATAATCAATAAACGGAACGGTGACATTGGCCGCGTAGGAACCCGGTTTCCCAAGATGTACAGTAATCCGTTCCGGTATGATCGGAATTCCCGTCAACCGACACCACCTTCTTCCTCATCCGGCTGCTGCGGTAAAAGCTGGCTCAGTGCGCTGCTCTGCTCATCAATGGTCATATCTTCGTTGCCGTCACCCGTTACCGGTACCAGGTCAACCCGCTGCACTGACTGAATGCCGTCAAATACTGGTACATTGGTATACCGCGCATGGGCAAAACCGTCCGCACTTACAGAAATATTATACCGAGCAAACGGTGTCGGATTGTCCGGTGACTGGGACATCGTCGCCGACGGCGCCGGCAATGCAAAGGAACGGGTCCGGCCGCTGATATCAGTTGTGCCGATTCCTTGCAGCATCTGCTCTCCATCGACAATCCGGGAAATCACGACCGTTGCTCCCTCTACAGGCAGTGCTTCATCTGCTGTCACCACCCAGACGGTGATAAAACCTTCCCCGGTATCCTCCGGCTCCCCCTGCCACTGTCCGGCTGACACCTCCTCCATTACGGGGACTGCTACAGGGACTGCCTCTGTATTTTCCGTCTGCTGCTGTTTCTCAGCCGCAGATGGCAGTGACGGAATGTCAGCCGGCGGAGCAGCGGCTGTACTCTGTGCCGGCTGATCCGCGGACACAGACTGGTAATCAGCTGGATGATTTTCCTGGCTGTTTACCTGACAATCTGTCGCCTGGCCATCCGCTTTCTCCCGCATCTGCTGCATCTGTTTCAGATAACGGGCTTTCATCTCTTCAAAGCTCTCAGTCATATCCATCCCCCTGCTGGCGTTTGATATCCCATCATATGCCGCAGGTTGGACGAACAGACGGGAATTGTAAAAAATGTGACCATTGGTACAAAAAAAACAACAATTATTTGACTTTTCAGGTGGAATCAGATATAATAAAGCTGACATTAAGGCTCTGTCTGAGCCAGGAAAGGGTAATGCAATTATGAAACTGAAAGTCGGAGTTCAGCTCTTCTCGGTTATGGGCGAGCTGACTGAGGATTACCTCAAGACAATGGAAAACGTCGCCAAGGCCGGTTATAAATATGTTGAATATGTCGGCCCCCGTCCCAATGCTGAAGGTAAGGTCTGCACCCCTGAGGAAATTGGCAATAAACTGGTCGAACTCGGTCTGACCGCAATCGGCAGCCATGTTTATTTTGACCCCTATACTTCCACCCACGAAGATATGGTCAAAATCGTCGAGGACAACGTCAAGATGCATTCGGAAGCTGTTATCCTCGCAATGACCGTCATGACCACCATGGACGAGGTTAAGACCGTTGCTGCTGCCTGCAATGAGATGGGCGCACTCGCCAAAGAACATGGCATGGCGTTCCTCTACCACAACCATTGCCAGGAATTTTATATGATCGAAGGCAAGACCGCTTATGAATGGCTGGTCGAGCTGACCGATCCGGAACTGGTTTCCTTCGAAGTTGATACCTTCTGGGCAACCCGCGGCGGTCAGAACCCTGTTGAACTGATCGAAAAGCTCGGCTCCAGAGCGAAACTGATCCACCAGAAAGATATGGGCAAATCTGCTGACCCGATCAACCTGGTCGAAGGCGTCACCGGCATGACCAAAGAAAACTATCGCGATAAGATCTTCAGCCGCACCAATCCGACCGATATCTGTGTCGTCGGCACCGGCATCATGAACATCCCCGCGATCGTCGAAAAGGTCACCGAGATGGATTACGCTCCCTACATCATTGTTGAGCTGGACTGCTGTGCACGCAGCACCGAAGAAAACTACACAACTCCTCTCTCTCCGCTTGCCAGCATCAAAGCAAGCCGGGAATACCTCGAAAAAGTAATCGGCTGAGCCTTTTCAGGCTGTCGTAACCGCTGAAAAGGCGCGCTGCAAACTCTTATGCAGCGCGCCTTTTTTTAAAATAAAGCCGTCCGGCAGGTTCACCCACCGGACAGCTGACTGTTTGGTTCAAATATGCAGAATAATCGTCGCAAAGCCAAAGTAAACCAGCAGCGAAATTGCGTCAACGATTGTTGTGATAAACGGACTTGCCATAACCGCCGGGTCAAAGCCCAGCTTTTTGGCGAGCAGCGGCAATACACAGCCGATGATCTTTGCAGAACAAACAGTGATAATCAGCGTCAGGCAGATGGTCAGAGCAACCATCATCTCGATCCGGTCAATCAGCATCAACTTGACAAAGTTACATACCGCCAGCGTCGCACTGCACAGAACTGCGACCCTGATTTCCTTCCAGATGACCCTGAACAGGTCCCGAAACTGTACTTCACCCAGCGACAAACCACGGATAACGGTGGTGGAAGCCTGAGAGCCGCAGTTTCCGCCCGTGTCCATCAGCATCGGAATATAAGCGGTCAGTACAATGTAAGCAGACAGTTTGTCCTCAAACGAGGTGATGATGTTACCAGTAAAGGTCGCCGAAATCATCAGCAGCAAAAGCCACGGAATACGCCGTTTCCATAAATCAAAGACCGATGTCTTCAGATAGGGTTTGTCACCGGGCAAAATTGCCGCCATCTTTTCGATATCTTCGGTGTTCTCTTCCTGGATAACGTCCACCGCGTCGTCGATGGTGATAATACCGACCAGCCGTTTTTCCGAATCAACGACCGGCAGGGTCAGGATATCGTATTTCTGGAAGAGCTGGGCGATCGTCTCCTGGTCATCCCCTGTCTGAACCGACAGCGGGTCTTCATCCATCAGGTCTTCAACCTTAGCTTCATACGGATGCAGCAGCAGGTCACGGACGGTGATCACACCTTCCAGTACCCGCCGTTCATCGGTTACATAACAGGTGTAGATGGTTTCCATATCGGTTCCGACCCGACGGATCAGGTCAAATGCATCCTTGACCGTCATCGACCGCTTGAGGTCGATCATTTCAGTGGTCATAATGCTGCCAGCGGTATCTTCTTCGTACCGGCACAGGCGGTTAATTTCACTGCGGGTATCAGGATGGCTCAGTTGAAGGATACGTTTAACGACGCTTGCCGGAAGTTCTTCCAGCATATCAACCGTGTCGTCCATATACATTTCATCAAGGACCCGACTCAATTCTGCATCTGACAGCAGTGTAATCAACCGCTGCTGATTATCCGAATCCAGGTATGAAAAAACATCCGCAGCAAGGCTCTTAGGCAGCAAACGGAAAGTCCGGC
>DVLN01000108.1 GCA_018715465.1 Candidatus Faecivivens stercorigallinarum
AACAATTAACAATCCTGTCTGCCGTCAAACACCATTTATTTTACCCTTTCATCTGAAAACGCCGTCGAAAAAACCTGCATTTTCTTGCAGGCAGATATCCTTTTTTAATCAGGAAGTAAACTTGCCAGCAACATATTGGATACCAGCATACCCTCTTCTGTTAAACTGACCCGTTCGCCATTTATCTGTAGCAGTCCTGCCTTTTCAAAAACGGTAGCCTTTTTTAAAAAACATCCCCGCGCCTGCTCATCAAACCGGGCGTCCATCTTCTCCACTTCCAGAAGGTCAATTCCTTCCGCCAGCCGCAGTCCTAGCATCAATCGTTCCGACGCATCCTGTACCGCGCCGCTCTCTTCCTGTATCCGGCAGTGCCCGGCTGCCGCAATATACTGCTGCAAATCCGGCGGATTATAAAACCGTTGCCGGTCGAGGCAGGAATGAGCGGCAGGTCCAAATCCAAGATAGGGTTGATCTCGCCAGTATTTCAGATTATGCCGGCTTTCATATCCGGGAAGGGCAAAGTTGGAGATCTCATAATGAAGATATCCTGCCTGCCGCAAAGTCCGGGCAGTGGTTAAATAAAAATCGGCAGTTTCATCCTCCGATGCGCACAGCTGCCCTGCATCTTTCCGGTAAAATGGAGTTCCTTCCTCAATCTTGAGCAGGTAACAGGACAGGTGCTGTGGTGCAAGGGCAAGAATTTCCGTCAGCGTTTGATGCAGGCTATCCGCTGTCTGATAGGGAATTCCCAGCATCAGATCCACACTGATATTGGAAAAGCCAGCCGCCCTTGCATCCGAAACAGCCTCTGCTGCCCGGGCAAAGGTATGTTTTCTGCCCAATGCCTTCAGCTCCCGGTCGACTGCGGACTGCACACCAAAGGACAGCCGGTTGATTCCCAAGCCGGCGGCAGCTTTGAGATACGCCTGATCGACCGTTTCAGGATTTGCTTCCATCGTAACTTCTGCATCCGGCAGCAGCTCAAAAGCTGCCCTCACTGCTCTTAGTATCCTTTCCAACTCAGTCGGAGTCAGCAGAGAAGGAGTCCCTCCGCCAAAAAAGATGGTATCTGCTCTCAGACCACGGGAGGCCCAGCCAGCGATCTCACTCTCCAGCGCATCCAGATACGCCGCTTTCTGATCCTGACGGACGCGGGAGTAAAAATCACAATAACCGCATTTAGACGCACAAAATGGAACATGGATATAAATTCCGATTCCTTCCCGGGAAATAATCTGCTGCTGTCTTTCCATATTACTGCCCCATCTGCTCAATTAGCGGGATGACAGCCGACAGATCAGGAGCCAAACCGGTCAGAATCGGTCGAATTTCCTCATCCGGCTGGGTCAGATCAGGCACCATCACAACTCCGCATCCTGCACGCCAGGCAGACAAAACACCATTGGGCGAGTCTTCCAGCGCCAGGCAGTCCTGCGGACGCTCGCCCAGCTGACGGCAGGCATAGAGGTAAACATCCGGCATTGGCTTGCCGTTTTCAACCATTGTCGCGCAGACGACCCTATCCAGATACGACAGCACGCCAATTTCGGTCAGATAACGAGTCGCCCGCTCCTCGTCTGTTGCTGTCGCGACTGCGGTACGGATTCCCTTCTCTTTCAGCCATTTAAGCAGTTCCAATGCGCCTTTTTTTCGTTCCAGACCATATTCTGCAAGCGCCTGGGCGACCAGTTCCTTCCGGCGTTCCCGGACGCGGAAATAGTCAAAATCTTCGCCCAACTCAGATTTCAGATAAGGAGCCGCATATTTTCCGGCCAGGCTTCTGATATGCAGCGCATGCCGTCTCTGCATATCAAATCCCATCTCCTGCGCCGCCTGGCACCAGCAGCGCACCAGATGTTTTTCAGTGTCAATCAGTAAGCCGTCCATGTCGAAAATGACGGCACGAAGAGAATGGGGAAAAGCATTTGATGTTTGCATGTCATTCGTCCTTTCAGTTGTTGTCAGATGTCCCTGGCTGAATCCCACACAGTCTTTCGGATACCGTCCGGTTGAAAAAATGAATAAACGGACCCAATCCCAATGCACAAAACAGCGTGCCCAAACCTACAATTCCACCCAGCAGCCAGCAAATCGCTGAACAGGCAGCGTCGGTAAAAATTCTACACCAAAAATAAGGTACAGGCAGCCGGTCCCGCATGATAATGGACAGACTGTCATACGGTGAAATTCCCAAGTCTGCCGTCTGGTACAGCGAAGCAGACAGGCTCAGTACCAGCACCCCACCGCCCATCAGCAGTAGTCTGGGCAGAAAACCGTCCGGTACAATCCAGAAAGAAGTGATCAACCGGGTATAAAAAGACGCCAATATCCCGACGCAGAACCAGTTGACAAAGGTGCCGATTCCAATATACTTCCTTCCCATAAGGATTTCTACCAGAAAAAACAAGCTGTTCATAATGATCAGCATAATCGAAAAGTCAATCCCCAGTTTTTCTCCCAATGCCATAACCATCGCACTGCTGGGGTCGTTGCCCATCAGCGATATCTTAAACAGGCTGATACCCAGCCCCATGACCACAATACCGAAACACATGACCAATATCCGGCGAAGGTTCATCTTTCCAAACATAAAAAACCCCTTTTGTATCAGGCAATATCAACCTGCTGGTTTTTGGGTTGTCAGTCCGTCTGGCGTTTTTTTATTTGCCGCCTTTTCTGCCACCAACGCCGCTGCAACTGCACCGAGCACCAGCAGACATCCCACCGCCTTTTTCACCGTCATCGCTTCATTCAAAAGCAGCCAACCTGCCGCAACGCTGGTGATCGGTTCCAGCAGACAGAAAATCGCCGCCGTCGATGCGCCCAACTCGCGGATGCCCAACTGCAAAAGCGCAAATGCAAAAAAGGAAGTGCAGATAGAAATAATAAAGGTGTATAAAAGCGCTTTGGGCGGAAGCGCAAAATGAATCTGCTGCACCGGCAGATTGATCATCATGACTGCCACCGCATTGCTGAGTGCCATATAACAGGACACTTTGGTTGCATCCATATCCCGCAGCGCGGTATGCTCCATTCCGGTCATATACCCGGAGTAGGTGATTGACGAAGCAATTGCCAGAATCAGCCCCGGAAGCATTCCACTTAAGTCCCCATTTCCGGTAAAACTGGCAAAACATCCGACGCCACCCGCTGCCAGTACCAACGCGCAGCATTTCCCTACCCCCATCCGCTGCCGAAACAGCACCAGACAGAACAATGCCGTAAACAACGGGTACAGAAAATGCAGCGTTGTCGCCGTTCCGATTCCGATATAGTCATACGACGCGTACAGCATAAATGTCGTACTGGCCCGCAGACCGGCACCAATCGCACAGATCAGCAAAAACTGATGTAGCGTAAGCCGGAACGGAATCTTCCGAACCGCCATAATTACCAGCAGCACCGGAACCGCCATCAGATTGCGGTAAAAGGTCAGGGTCAACGCATTACTGCCCATTTCATAAGTTTTGCTTGCCAACACCGGTGTTATTCCAAAAAGTGCCGCAGAAATACAAGTCATTACGACGCCTTTGACAAAATGTGATCCTTTTGCTGTCATCCAAACAAATTCCTCTCTTTTTCCTGCAACTCCCGACAACGGGTACCGTCTTTTCAGGACAGTACCCGTTGATCTGACGCATTATTTTTTTGCCGAAGACTTTCCGGTCTTTTTGCCGGATTTTCCGAATACCGCCCGGTTACGGTCGGCAAACTGTGAGCGACGAGACGGACGGGTGTGACGGGCTTTGGGCTCAACCTTTTTGGGTTCTGCTGCAGAACCAGTGTGGTGTTTTAGCTCCGCTTCTCTTTTATCTTCCGTCCGCTCAAGCAAAACAATATTTTCGACATGGTGGGTCCAGGGGAACATATCGACCGGCTGTATCCTGCGTACCTGGTACGCGGGATGTCTCCCTGCCGCCAACAGTTTGAGGTCACGAGCCTGCGTCTCAGGATTGCAGGAGATATAGACAATCTTCTTCGGCATACACCGCAGCACTGCGTCCAAAAACTCTCTGCTCGCACCTGCCCGCGGCGGGTCGATAAACAGCACGTCGACCTTCTGGCTGTCCAGCTGGTCTGCCAGTCCAGTCATATATTCCCCGGCATCCGCACAGACAAACGCAGCGTTTTGAATTCCATTTTCCCGCTTATTTTTCTGCGCATCGGCAACCGCATCCGGGTTCAGTTCGACACCGATCACCCGGCGTGCAGCAGAAGAGGCCGCAAGACCAATTGTGCCAATTCCACAATAAGCATCCAGCACTGTCTCCTGTCCGGTCAGTCCGGCAAAATCAATTGCTGTCCGGTAGAGTACCTCAGTCTGCACCGGATTGACCTGATAGAAAGATTTTGCGGAAATTCGGAAGGTCAGTCCGCACAGTACATCTTCAATATATCCGCTGCCATACAGAACTTCTTCCCGGGCTCCCAGCAGCAGGTTGGTTTCGCTGTTATTAACGGTAAAGATAACGGTTGTAATTTCGGGGTGTGCACGCAGCAAAGCTGATACAAAATTCTTTTTGGACGGAAAGACCGGTGTCCCAGCGACCAATACCACCATAATCTGCCCGGTCGCAAATCCTCTGCGGATCAGCAGATGCCGCAGAAATCCGCCTTCGGTCTCTGTCCATGCGGTCATCTTAAAGGCGGCCAGCAATTTACGGACGGTAATTGCAATTTCCGAAGCGACGCTGTCCTCTATCATACATCTGTCCACAACAGTGATCCGATGCTCTTTGGATTGCCAGACACCGGAAATAATTTTATGCTGGCGGGTCATCCCGAACGCAATCTGCACCTTATTACGGTAATGCGTCGGCTGGTCCATTCCGATGATCGGCTGTACCCGGCCATACTGTCCCAGCAGCCGCACCACCTGTGCCTGCTTCCAACGCAGCCCATCCTGATAGGAAAGATTCTGCATCTGACAACCGGAGCATTTTTTGGCAACCGGGCAACGTGCCTCAACCGGCCGAGAAACTGGATACGGACGGGCTTTTTTTACAGAAGAAGACCTTTCACTCTCGGTTTGCTGCAAAAGTACGTCATCATCTTCAATAATTTCATAATCCTCTTCGCTCTCGTCTTCATCATCGTCCTCATCATCCATCCAGATTGCCTGTTGATGCTGTTTGCGGGTCATATGCGGCTTGGGAACAAAGCGGGCGTAGAATTTCTCGCTGTCATTGGTTTTATCTTTCATGATCGGTGTCCCTTTCTTATAATCAGACTGGTTTTCCTCTTCT
>DVLN01000109.1 GCA_018715465.1 Candidatus Faecivivens stercorigallinarum
CGTCGTGCACCTCAGTTCAGCAAGAGATAATCTTCCCGTTTGGGATATCAAAAACCCCGGAACTTTTCGGTTTCCGGGGTTTTCGTTTACATAAAAATAGGAGGAAAAATGGAGATTCGGTTTGCACAGCCGGAAGATTTACAGCAGATTGCACAGCTGTATATTTCCAATCATAAAAAGACATATCGCGGGCTGTTGGCTGATGAATACCTGGAAGGGCTGACCCTGGAGTATGGGCTGGATAAATGGACCCGCTATTCGGCGGAACATGGCGGTAAGATCTGGGTAGCCTGTGACCAGGGGAATTTTGCAGGTTTTGCGGCGGGGATGGAAGATACCAGTCTGCCGGACACCTGGTACCTGGATTCTCTTCATGTCCTTCCCGAAGCGCGGGGCAAGGGAGTTGGAACCAGGCTGATCATTGAGATGGGAAGATATGCACTGGAAAATGGTTATGCAAAAATGAGCATCTGCATTGTCCGGGGCAATGATACGGCTGGTGCCTTGTACCGGAAACTTGGCGCGAAGCACCTGATGTATTTTGAGGACAGCTTTGGCGGGACAAAATCCCAGTCGGAAAAGCTGGTTTGGGAAGACCTGACAGTTTTTAAATAAGGGTTCAGTATGAAAAAGGCAGGCTCCTGCAACAAGCGGGGGCCTGCCTTTTCAGTTATACTTTGGAGAAAAGATTAATCTATCCGTTCCAGCTTGATCATGACTGCTTCACGGTCCCGGAGGTTGAGCAGCGACAGGTTCAGTCCGCCGTGCATCAATGCGCCGCCGGTATAGACCAGACCGCTGGCCGGGTCACGGTAGCGGGCGTTCTCATCCAGTCCCCGCAGTTTGAGGATACGGATGTTGACCACTCTGACCAGTACCGAAACACAGCCGACCAGGACATTTTTGCCGTCGGCAGACACGATTTCCCAGGCGCCGGCCTCATGGGTGTTCATCAGCCGGTAGTAGCTGCCATCGCGGATAATCGGGGCGTATTCATGGTACTGCCGGATCTGATCGGCGATTTCCGCCTTTTCAGCGTCGGAGAGTTTGGAGATATCCAGCTCGTAGCCAAAGCTGCCGCCCATTGCGACGACGCCTCTGGTATTGAGAGAGGTAACTCTGCCGGTCTGATGGTTGGGGGAAGCGCTGACATGAGCGCTCATTGAAGAGGGCGGATAGACGATCGAGGTACCATACTGGATGGTCAGCCGTTCGATCGGGTCGGTATCGTCGCTGGTCCAGATCTGAGGCGAGTAGTAGAGCATACCGGGGTCAAACCGTCCGCCGCCGCCCGAGCAGCCTTCCAGCAGCAGATCGGGGAAAGCGGTCAGCAGCCGTTCCAGCAGCGCATACAACCCCAGCATATACCGGTGGCCGACTTCCTTTTGCTGTTCCGGGGGCAGCAGGGCGGAGCCGACTTCCGTCAGGTTGCGGTTGAAGTCCCATTTGACATACTCGATTTTTGCACTGCTGAGGACAGCGGAGATGCTGTCAAACAGATAGTCCTGGACATCCTGCCTGGACATATCCAGCACATACTGCCATCTTGCGGGGGAGTTGGGCCGTCCGGGCAGCTGCAAAGCCCAGTCGGGGTGCGCACGGTAGAGATCGGAGACAGGCGAGATCATCTCCGGTTCAAACCAGATACCCATCTGCATTCCGAGCTTGTGCAGCTCATCCGACAAGTGTCCCAACCCGAGCGGGAGCTTGTTCTGGTCGACATACCAGTCTCCGAGGGAGGAATGGTCGTCATCCCGGTGGCCGAACCAGCCATCGTCCATGACCAGCATTTCAATGCCGAGCGGGGCGGCGGCACGAGCGATCTGGAGCAGTTTTTCCTCATTGAATTCAAAGTAGGTTGCTTCCCAGTTGTTGATGATGATGGGGCGGTCACGGTCGCGCCAGGGGCCGCGGATCAGGTGACGGCTGTACAGCTTGTGATAGGTGCGGCTCATTCCGCCGATACCGGTATCGGAGTAGACCATGACCGTTTCGGGGGTGTCAAACCGTTCACCCGGATTCAACCGCCAGCCGAAGCCGTCCGGGTTGATACCGCAGAGGACGCGGGTCTGACCCAGGCTGTCGACTTCGGTTTCAATTGCGAAGCTGCCCGAGTAGACCAGTGAAAAGCCGAAGACTTCGCCCATTTCTTCCGAAGCGTCCTTTTCAACCAACGCTGCAAAGGGGTTGTGGATATGGCCGGAGGAGCCGCGCAGACTGGAGATCCGCTGTCCGCCATGGGTCAGCGGAGTACGTTCAGGGGTACGTTCCATCGCCCAGGAGCCCCACAGGTGCAGCAGGTCATAGTTGTTGGTCGGGAAGTCGGTCGAGGAGGAATAGATCTTGTCCAGCGTGATCAGCTGATCGCCGCGGTTTTCCGCCCGGACGCTTCTGGTGATGACCGGATAGTCCCGGAAGACGGTATAAATCAGCGTGACGGTCAGGCCGGTATGGTCCTGCATTTCGATTTCGAGTGTATCTGCATCCTGTTCACTGGCATAGGTTGCGGGAAGACCGGGGATTGCCGGCTTGCCAGCATAGATCTTGTGGGAGCGGTAGCGCAGGTCGACAGCAGGGCTGCCGTCCGCGCCGACTGCCTGGATTGCAGTGGGGCGGAAATCGCCGGTACCATAGCAGGGGTACTCCATCATGGCCGTCGCGAGGGAGACCAGTTCATCCTCCTGGGGAGGGTTGGGGAAGAAGGAACCCTGCGGGAGAACAGGCGCGAGGGTTTCAAACCGGTAGTCACCGTCGGGGAGATTGTGGCCGTAATAGAGGTGGGCCAGATAGCCGGAAGAGGTGATCTGCATGACCAGCGAGGAGCCGGAGGAGCGGAGATGAAAAACTTTGTTTTCAAATGAAATAGACATACACATTACGCCGCATGCGCGGACTTGGCAGAAGGAAACAACGGACAAAATATACAGACATTACAGGTTCTGTTCCCGGACGAAACGGTAAAAATCCTGTTCAGCCTGCTGGTTTTCGGCCGAGACGGTCCCGACCGGCATTGTATACACAGGAAATTCCTCTATCCCGTCGATCTCAAGCATCCGGCAGCAGAGCTCGTGCTCAAACGCTGCGACACCGCAGCATCCCAGCCCAACCCCCTCAGCCGCGAGGTAGAGGTTCTGTCCCAGGTGCCCGGCGTCGATCAGGGCGACCCGATGGGCATAGATCCCGTACCGCCATTCGGCGCGGTAGGCGACCATCGACCAATAGAAGACGACGTTTGCCTTAGCAGCCCACTTCTGACCGGACAGACTGTCAGCGATCTGTTCGTCAAAATTTTCCGGCAGGCCGAGAAATTCCAGCGCGTGTTCCATCGGCAGATAGTGGTAGATGCCGGGCCGCAGTCCGTCCACCAGCCGAACCGCCAGATAGGTCTCGAACGGGTGACGGGCGCCGCCGCTGGGGACAGTGCGCAGGGTCGCATAGGCTTTGCCGCGCAGTTCTTTGATTCCCTGGGTTGCCCAGAGCAGAAAAGACAGCTGTGCAAGACTGACCGGCTGTTCGGTGTAGACCCGCTGGCTCTTGCGGTCGCGGAAGAGGGCATACAGGTCGTTTTTGCAATCCAGCCCGGAGAAATCCAGCGGCAGAGGGATATGGCTGTCTGCCGGGCGCATCGCGTCCTTGACCAGCGGGGGCTGGGGAAGGCGCTGCTGCTGATCGGAGACAAAATCCTCCTGATAAGGGTCGTTTGCCCGGTAGCCTTTCATAAAGTCACGGTTTTTGTCAATGATCTGCTGTTGCAGGACGGAGTCCAGCAATTGATACACCTCCAGAGGGACAGGCGGTGGGAGGGCATCCCGCCGGCCGGTGCCGTTCATTTATATACAGATTATACCATAATTTAAACCAAAAGGAAAGCAGGATATGCCATATTTTATAGAATTTTTGCCTACCCGACGAATCGTAGAGAAAAAAGGGTGAAGAAGTGCCCAGCTTGTCAACCTGATTGAAAAAGATGGTTGACAAGTTGGACGCAGCGGGATATACTAATTCTTGTCAACCATAAGCAAAATATAGGTTGACAAGAAGGAGAATAACCGATGCAAAATACTAGAATCCTGTCCCTCACCCAGATTGCCCTTTGTGCGGCATTTATTATGGTGTGCAGCTATATTATAATTCCGCTGCCCTTTTTTCCCGTCCCGGTTACTGCCCAGACGCTGGGGATCACCCTGACCGGGCTGATGCTGCGGCCAAAGCAGGCGGGCGGAGCGGTTATTGTCTTTATTCTGCTGGCGGCGGTACTGGGGAAATTTAGTTTCGGGCCATCGGTCGGATATTTTGTCGGATTTTTTCTGTCGGCGGTCGTGGTATCGCTGGCCAAAGGCAAAGGCATAAACCTGTTCCGTTTTTTGGGGGCAGCGCTGTTGGGAATTATCGTGACCGATATCCCGGGGATGATTGGCATGATGCTGGTGCTGGATATTCCGGTGCAGACGGCACTGATCGAAGGGGCTGTTATTTTTTTGCCGGGGGACCTGTGTAAGGCAGTGCTGGCAGCACTGGCTGCTGTTCCGCTGAGACAGGCGCTCGGAAAGGCGGGCATGCTGCGGTCATAAATTGTTCATAGGGGACTGAAACAAAAAAATAAAATGTTTACAAAAGAATCTGCGGACGCACCTTGACTTGTGCGTCTCTTTTTTTTATAATAAAAGTGAACAGGTGTTCATTTTTAAAACGGACAATAAGGAGGGATACAGTATGCAAAAGCCAAAGGAAGAGATTCGCCGTGCGATCTTGCAGGCTGCTGAGGATGAATTTTATAAGGAAGGTTTCCGCAGCAGTTCGATGCGTCGGATTGCGGCGAAAGCGGGAATTTCACCGGGGAATATCTACGGGTATTTCAGCGGCAAGACCGAGCTGTTCCAGGCAGTTGTCTGCCCGGCAATCGAGGCGGTTAAAGAAGCACTGCGTACGCCCTACCGCTGTCAGTACCAGGGTGTATTGCGGGAGGTTGCCAGACAGATTGCCGAGACCTTCCGTCAGCACCGTATCCCGGTCCTGATTCTGGCCTATCATGCGGACGGTTCGCCTTATGAAGGAATCGACGCGGTGCTCAGCCGGGAGATAGCCCGACGGGTCTACCGGGAGCTGCTGCCGACCCTGCCATCGGAGATGCGGTCACGGCTGCTTGCGGAGATGATGGGGCAGGCGCTGCTGCGGGGGATGCTGGAGATGTTTTCAGCGCCGCGGGAGCAGCAGGAGATTGAGCAGGCGCTGGAGAGTTTTCTGGAACTGATGTGCGGGGTTGTCGGTCACGAAAAGGAGACGGCGGACGGCATGGACAACGCCGGATAACGAAAAGGGTGATGATCAATGAGTTATGTTGAGCTAAAAGACGTCTATAAGCGGTACCGGATGGGAGAAGTCACCATCACCGCGTCCAATGGCGTCAATTTTTCGATTGAAAAGGGCGAGTTTGCGGTCATCGTCGGTGAATCAGGCGCCGGCAAGACGACGATCCTGAACATTCTGGGCGGGATGGACAGCTGTGATGAAGGACAGGTGCTGGTGGACGGCAAGGACGTCGCGAAGCTGACACCGCGCCAGCTGATCGAATACCGGCGGCTGGATATCGGGTTTGTTTTCCAGTTTTACAATCTGGTGCCCAACCTGACGGCAAAGGAGAATGTCGAACTGGCCACTCAGATCTGTCCTGGGGCGATGGATGCTGCCGAAGTGCTCGGGCTGGTTGGCCTGGGGGACCGTCTGGACAATTTCCCGGCCCAGCTTTCGGGCGGGGAACAGCAGCGGGTATCCATCGCGCGTGCGCTGGCAAAGCGGCCGAAACTGCTGCTCTGCGACGAGCCGACCGGTGCACTGGATTATAACACCGGCAAAAATATTCTCAAGCTGTTGCAGGACACCTGCCGTGCCCAGCAGATGACGGTTGTGCTGATCACCCATAACCAGGCGATCACCCCGATGGCCGACCGGGTCATCCGCATCAAGAACAGTAAGGTGGAAAAGATCAGGACAAACGCCCATCCGATCCCGGTCGAAGAGATTGAATGGTGAGAGGAGTGGGACTATGAAGAAGAATGTACTCTTTCGGGAGGCGCTGCGGGAGATACGGCATTCCAAAAACCGGTTTTTCTCAATACTGGCGATCGTAGCGATCGGAAGCGGCTTCTTCTCCGGCGTCAAGGCAGCCTGTCCCGACATGAAGCTAACGGCTGAACAGTATTTTACTGAGTCGAGCCTTGCCGACCTGCATCTGGTATCCACCTGGGGATTTGATGAGGACGACCTGGCGCAGATTGGCAGCGACCAGGACATCCGGGTGATGGAACCGTGTTATACCTACGATGTACTGGCTGAATCGGCAGACGGTGACCAGCTGGTCATCAAGACAATTGGTTACAGCGAGGACGCACAGCTCAACCGGCCGCGGCTGCATGAAGGGCGGCTGCCGGAATCGAAGGACGAGTGTGTAATCGGGACCAGTTCACTCGGGGAGACCCATTGGAAACTGGGAGACGTCGTGACGCTGACCGGTGACGGCGAGGACCTGTCCGAGTCGATGGACACAACCGAATTTACCGTTGTCGGGATCGCCCAGCTGCCGCAGTATTTCGGGTACAACTATGGGACGACGACCATTTCCGACGGCGTGCTGGATGGGATCATGCTGGTGCCAGAGGAAGTATATACGTTGGATGTCCATACCGACGTCTATCTGACGCTCAAGAGTACCGAGGGTCTTTCCGTCTTTTCGGATGAATATGAAGACGCGGTGGAGCAGACGACCGACCGACTGGAAGATCTTGCCGATATCCGTACCGAAACCCGTTATGATGATACGATTGACGAGGCAAACAAAGAGATTGCCGACGCGGAAGCAGAGATTGCCGACGGCGAAAAACAGCTTGCCGACGGGGAAGCGGAACTTGCCGACGCGCGTGCCGAGCTGGATGACGGCTGGCAAGAGTATTATGACGGAAAGGCAGAGGCGGAAAAAGAGTTTGCCGATGCCGAAGCGGAGCTTGCCGATGGAGAAAAACAGCTTGCCGACGGGGAAACGACCTGGCAGGAAAATTATGACAGTTATCAGGAAGGTATCACCCAGCTGGAAGATTCCCGCAAACAGCTGGACGATTATATTGCCCAGGCGGATCAACTGGAGAGCCAGCTGAATGAATCCGCCGTCGCACTCGAGCAGGGCAATCAGCTGCTTGCGGGATTGCAGGGAATCTATTCGGGATTTGCCGAACAGTCAGTGCCGGATATTTCGATGCTGGATGAAAATACCAGCGCGGTCATTACCGCTTCAGCAGCGTTGGACAGCGCGTTGCCGGAGCTGCTGACCGGATACATCACCTCAGACGGCGCGGCGAAAGAACAGTATGCCGCAGGCTTGGAGCAGACCATCTCAGCTGCCGAGACGACGATGGCGGAGAATCAGGTGCTTTATGATCAGGGACAGGACGCCCTTGCTCAGCTGCGTCAGGGCATTACCGACGGGGAAGCGGAGTATGCCGCCGGTAAACAGAAGCTGGACGACGCAAAGGTACAGCTGGACGATGGCCGCCGGGAGCTGGACAATTCCCGCGCCGAACTGGAACAGGGCCGTCGGGATCTGGAGACCGCCCGTGCCGATACCGAATCGGAACTGTCCGACGCAAAAGCCGAGCTGGAAGACGGAGAAAAGGAATATGAAGACGGTCTTGCCGAGTATGAGAGTGAACGCAAGGACGCCGAAGCGGAAATCGCCGACGCGCGGGCAGAGATTGCCGATGCGCAGGAGGAACTGGCCGACCTTGAGAAACCCAAATGGTATCTGCTGGACCATGCCAGCTTCCCCGGAGTCGGGACGATTGCCGATGACGCCGAAAAGGTGGACGCAATCGCGGCAGTATTCCCGGTATTCTTTGTACTGGTCGCAGCGCTGGTCTGCCTGACGACGATGACCCGAATGGTCGAAGAGGAGCGGACCCAGATCGGAACGCTCAAAGCGCTCGGGTTCAGCCGCGGGGCGGTCATGTTCAAGTTTATCCTGTATGCGGTACTTGCCAGCGTGATCGGCAGTATCGCCGGCTGCCTGCTGGGGCTGAAACTGCTGCCGTATGTCATCACCAGCTGCTATAAGGCGATGTACCAGGTCCCGTATACCCTGATGCCAATTCGGTGGGGATATCTGGTGGGATGTATGGTGGTATCGGTTTTCTGTACCAGTCTGGTGACGGTCATCACCTGTTACGAGGTGATGAATACCGTTCCTGCCCAGCTGATGCGTCCCAAGTCCCCGAAAAACGGCAAACGGATTCTGCTGGAGCGGGTCGGCTTTTTCTGGAAGCGGCTTTCTTTCAGCGGAAAGGTCACCTGCCGCAACCTTTTCCGGTACAAATCCCGTGTGCTGATGACAGTAATCGGAGTTGCGGGCTGTACTGCACTGATGCTGACCGGATTTGGACTGCGGTACGCGATTGGTTCGATATCCGAACGGCAGTACGGCGAGATCTTTACCTATGACAGCACCCTGTCGCTGTCGGATAACCAGTCCGCTGAGCAGATTGGGACGCTGACCGATACTGTTACGGGTACCGACGGGATATCCGGCGTGCTGCCGCTGACCAGCAAGCAGACGGACGCTGTTTCGCTGGATGGCAAAAATACCGTCGTTTCGATTACGATGTATATACCCGCCCAGCCGGAACAGCTGGATGGATTTATTACATTGCGGGAGCGGGAGACAGGAGAGCCGCTGTCGCTGACCGATGAAGGCTGTGTCATCACCGAAAAACTTTCCCGGCTGCTGTCGGTGGAAGTCGGGGACAGCTTTTACCTGCGGGACTCCAATGGTGAACGGCAGGAGGTCAAGGTCACCGGAATTACCGAGACCTATGTCAGCCATTATATTTATATGACCCCAACCCTTTATGAGTCGCTTTACCGTGAGCAGCCGCTGCCGACCGCACTGCTGCTGACCCTGGCGGACGGGGCAGATGAAGACAGCACCTTTGCAAGCCTCTTAAAGCTGGACGGAGTGCAGGGTCTGATCGGGATGAGTTATTATGCCGACGCCTTTTCCGACCTGGTTGCCTCGCTGAATATGATTGTTTGGGTACTGATCGGGGCAGCTGCTGCATTGGCGGTCATCGTCATGTACAACCTGATCAATATTAACGTCAGTGAACGTGTCCGGGAGCTTGCGACCATCAAGGTGCTGGGATTTTACGACCGTGAGGTATCCGACTATATCTGCCGGGAGAACACGGCGGCGGCGCTGCTGGGGATGCTGGTCGGACTTTTCGGCGGAATTGCGCTGGAAGAGTTTGTTGTCAATACGGCGGAAGTGGATGTTGTACTGTTTGTACACGGCCTGCCGGTCAGCGCCTATCTGTTGTCGGCAGGGCTGACGATTGTATTTATCCTGCTGGTCAATCAGATTGTGCATTTTAGTCTCAAGAAAATTGATATGGTTGAATCGCTCAAGAGTGTTGAGTAAATCAGTTGTAGAATGTAAAACGGGCGGTGTACCGGATTTAAGGGTACACCGCCCGTTTTGTGCTGAAAAAGAAAGTGCCGGAAAAGCGCGTGGGATTTTGAAAGAGCCGGTGTATAATTGGGTAGAGAAGGAAAATGAAAGGAGGATTCAGGATGCAGCTGGACGAGATGATCAAGCGTCTGCGTGCGCGGGACGAAGAGGCGCTGGACTGGCTGATGCGGCATTACCGTCCGCTGATCTGTTACATCATTACGCCGATTCTGGATAACGGCCACGACCGGGAGGAATGTATTTCCGAAGTTGTGATGCGGGTATGGGATGGAATCGACAGCTATAATTCCGCGCGGGGGAGCTGGAACGCATGGCTGACAGCTATTGCCCGCAATACCGCGCTCAACAAAGCCCGTACCGGCCAGCGGCACGCGGTATCCGATATTTCCCCTGATACACCGGATACCAGCCCGACCCCGGAGGAACAGCTGCTCCGCCGGGAGCGGCAGCAGGCGCTGATCGGTGCGCTGGAGCAGCTTTCGCCGTCAGAACGTGCGCTGTTTTACCGCAAATACTATTACATGCAGCCGACTGCCCAGATTGCGGCGGAAATGGGGATTACCGAACGGGCGGCGGAGGGACGGCTGTACCGGATCAAACAAAAACTGCGGCGGTTGTTGGGAGGTGAGCTGGATGGATAAACACAAACAGCTGGAACAGTTGGACGAGCAGCTGCTTGCCGGGCTGATGGCGGAGGCGGACAGACTGCCGCCGGAAGAGATCGTGGGTGCGGTCAACCCATGGAAGACAGCGATCCATCGGATACTGGCCGGGATGGTGCTGACGACCATCACCCTCAATTTTTATGGGCTGAACTATCTGCTGCCGCTGGTTGGGATGGTTTTGCTGCTTCTGGGGACGCGGACGCTCCGAAAGGAAAACAGTTGGATGAAGGGCTGTTTCGGGCTGACGGTTGCCCGGACTGGACTGCTGATGGTGCAGCTGCTGAGGAATACGACCGTCCGGTTTGACCTGCTGATGGATAGCTTCCCGTATGCCAGCCTGCTGCAAGGGGTTGAGGGCTTTTTGGTGGTCCTGCTGACCTTCGGGACGATCGTTTGCCTGTGGCGGGGACTGGCTGCAATCCGGCGGAAGGCAGGCTTGCCGGAGAAGAATGGCACCGGTGCTTCGCTGCTGGTCTGGTATGGGCTGACCTGTATCCTTGCACTGGTCAACTATGAGGGACTGATCCTGCCGCTGGCGATGCTGGTGGTTTACCTGCTGATCATCCGGGGACTGTATAAGCTGTCCCATTCATTGGACGAAGCCGGGTTTGTGGTCCAGCCTGCGCCGGTGAAACTGTCTGACTGGGCGGTTGCAGCGGTTATAGCTGGTGTATTGGCAGCTGGCGCGGTAGTCAGCTATCTGTTTTTGTCCGGCTATCCGATGGATTGGCAGCCGGTTGAGGCGGTGGAATCGACCGAGAGAACCGAAATTTGCGAGCAGTTGACCGAACTGGGCTTCCCGGAGGGGATACTGGACGATTTAACCGATGAAGATATCCTTGCCTGTAAAGACGCGGCCGCAGTCGTTGTCACAACCAACAACTATCCGGTCAATGATGGCAATTTGGTCTGGTCAGGCAGATCCAGCCGGACGGTCTATGAAGTCAAAGAACTGCGGATCACCGGAATTGGCGTTCTTCTGGAAGGCGAACGGGAGCGGTGGAAACTTTTCCATTACTTTACCTGGACGACCGACCCGGGATTTCCCGGGACCGAGTCGATCCAGATCTGGCCAACTTCCCGGCTGAGCGAAGGCTGGTGGATGGATGGGGAACCAAGCGGACGGCTGCTGGTCAACCGGGACGGGCAGACGTATACCGCGCCGTATGCTTTCCTTGGCAGCCAGAGCTACACCACGGGTAGCTTTCTGTTTGGCGGCCAGCCTCAAACCGACCTGTTTGCAGCCTTTTCGCTGCCCCGTTGGGGAGAGAATAAACGGGGTTACGTCAGTTACACCGTCGGGGAAGCAATGGACGGCTATATCATCGACAGCTGGTTCAACTATACCCATCAGCGGAGCTGGTTCCAGTATCCGGTAGAGTCGGCGATGGAAAATCAGCTTTCCGGCAGCTGGAACCTGAACGGGCCGTTTAAGGAGGTACAGGACGCGCTGCAATTTTATCCGACCGAAGAGGAAATCAAGATGCTTAGCTGAAAAACACTTGACAGAGAAGGGAAAACGTGGTATCCTGTACTCAGTTAGCAATGAGCAACTCAAAGACAAATGACAGGCCAGTTGCCTTTGACAGGAGGATATCAGGATATGTTTGCAGCAATTCTCGCCAATCTCGGCAATATCATCATTATTGTGATACTGGTTGCAGCCATCGGACTGGCGCTGCGCAGTGTTCTCAAAAAGCGGAAATCCGGCGGCTGTGGATGCGGCTGTTCAGGGTGCAGCGGATGCAGCGGGTGCGCTGTCAGCCAGACCTCACCCGCGGGTGACAAAAAGAAAGAGCCTTCCGGCTGCTGCCAGCCGAAGGCTCAGTAAAGGAATATTCTGGTGAAGCTCCCGCTCAGCTGTTTTCGGACGGTTTGGGCGGGAGTTTGCTCAGGTCATGGTGCACAATGTAGAAATACTGCCCCAGCAGCAGCGCCCCGGCCAACACCCAGGCAGCCGACCCGGCCATGCAGATGCCGAAATAGCTGTGATAATGGGCGGCAATGACTGCAACGACACCGCGTCCGATCAGTTCCGCGATACCGGCGGTCATCGGCAGCAGCCCATAGCCCAGCCCCTGAATGCCGTTGCGGTAGAGGTTGACGATGGTCAGCGGGATAAAGAAGGTACCGATACACTTGAGGTAGAGGTCGACCGAACCGATAACCTCGCTGACGTCGCCCGAGATAAACAGATAGGTCATGTATTTGCCCACCGTCATGACCAGCGCACCTGCAACGATCGAGTAGCCAAAGCCCATCAAGGTGGCCGATTTGAAGCCTTTGCGGATGCGGACGACATCGCCCGCGCCGATGTTCTGCGCCGAGTAGTTGGCCAGAGCGGTGCCCATCGCGACGAAAGCCTGGGTCACCAGCTGTTCGATCTTGCCGGCAGCAGTAAAGGCGGCGACGAGGGTGGACCCGAGGATATTGAGAGAGGTCTGAACCATCATCGAGCCGATTGCAGTGATCGAAAACTGAAGCGCCATCGGAACGCCGATTCTGAGCTGACCGGACATCATATGGGGGTCGGGGCGGAGGTCCTCTTTATGGGGATGGATGATCGGGACCGCCTTTGCGATGTAGAGCAGGCACAAAAGCCCGGAGATTCCCTGGGAAATAATGGTTGCCCAGGCAGCGCCTGCGGTGCCCATCCTGAACTGGATGATGAACAGCAGGTCGAGCAGGATATTCAGCAACGCGGCGATGATCAGGAAGAAGAGCGGGATTTTGCTGTTTCCGAGTGCCCGCATCAGGCCGGACAGCAGGTTATACAGCATCGGTGCGGCCAGCCCGCCGCAGATGATGATGATATAGCTGTAAGCGTCGGCGAAGATATCTTCCGGCGTGTGCATGAAGGTGAGCAGCGGCTTCATAAACAGTACCGATACGGTCGTCATCACCACCGAAACAATGGCCGCGAGGATGGTTGCATTGACAGCGGAACGCCGCATGCCTTTGAGATCACCCGCGCCGAACCGCTGTGCGACCTGCAAGGTAAAGCCGTTGGTCATGCCCATTGCGAGACCGGTAATCAGGAACATAATCGTGCCGGTGCTGCCGACGGCGGCGAGGGCGCCGGTACCGACAAACTGGCCGACGATTACAGCGTCGACCATGTTGTAAAACTGCTGGAAGAGGTTGCCGATGAAGAGTGGGACAGTGAACCCGAGGATGATTTTACCGGGGCTGCCCTTGGTCATATCTTTCTGTGCTGTTTTCATGGGGCTTTGGTCCTTTCTAAGGGTGAAAGACGTAAGAATGGATATTTCATCTGCTGAAGGTCAGCGAAAAATATTATAGGGAAAAAGTGGTTTTTCTGCAATATCCAATCCTACAAAATTCAGGGTGTATTTGACACAAAAGCAATCTATTTTGCCCGCAGGACAGCCCCGGAAAAAATGCTTGACAGCCGGCGGGAAATATGGTATTCTGTACATGTAGTTAGCTAGTGCTAACTTATACATACCCAGCAGCCATTCAGCTGCTTTTTTACACCACACAAGTTAGCGATCGCTAACTATTTTGTTATTCCAACCCTGAAAGGAAATTATTATGAGTGTTGTCATTATCGGAGGAAACGACTGTATGGTCTGTCAATACAAGACGCTGTGTAAAAAATACGGCTGCCGTGCCAAGGTCTTTACCCAGAT
>DVLN01000110.1 GCA_018715465.1 Candidatus Faecivivens stercorigallinarum
GTGGCGACCGTATCCCGTGTTTTGAATGGAACCGACCGTGTTCGTTCTGAGACGGTCACTGCGGTGCAGAATGCGATCGAAAAGCTGAATTACCATCCTAATCTTCTGGGCAGGACGCTCAGGAGACTGGAAACGATGAAGATTTTGGTTGTTCTGCCGACAATCTCCAATCAGTTTTATTCCCGTGTCATCCGGGGTATCCAGTCGGTTGCGATGCAGCAGGGCTATCATGTCATGCTGGTGACGACTGAAAACGACCCGGAGGCTGAAACGGAATATATTGAGATGGTACGCAGAAGACTGCTGGATGGGATCATTTTCCTGTTTTCTTCGCTGGACTGCGTGCAGATTGCCAACCTTGCAGCTGAGTGTCCGGTTGTCGTAGCAAGTGAGACGATCCCTGGGCTGACCGGTGTTTCGTCGGTAACCATCAACAATCGGGCTGCGGCGTATGATGCCGTTCAGTTTCTGATTGAAAATGGCAACCGCCGGATCGCCTATCTGTCAGCTGGAAGGCTGTACGGTTCTTCGTTTGAACGATATGAAGGGACGGCTGACGCATTGCGCGAAGCCGGACTGACGATCGACAAACGTTTTCTGTTGGATGAAGGATTGACTTATAAGGCCGGACGACGGGCAGCAAAGCGGCTGCTGGAGATGAATGACCTGCCGGATGCGGTTTTTTCTGCGTCGGATGCTGCGGCGATCGGGCTGATGCATACCTTAATGGAAGAAGGCATACTGGCCGGACGGGATATTTCCGTGATGGGATTTGACAACAATTCCATCGCAGAATATTATAATCCTGCACTGACGACTGTTGCACAACCCCAGTTGGAGATTGGACAGAAAGCGATGGAATTGCTGCTGAAAAACATTCGCAATCCCGACAGCCCTATAGAACAGCTTCTGCTTCCCCACCAGCTGGTAATCCGAGAGTCGGTCCGGTTGACCGGCAAAACGGGCAGATAACTGCCTGCTGTCATAATTGGCTCCTGCTCCGTTGCGGAGTGAAAATAATACTATCAGAGAGGATGTATTCACTATGAAACTTGGCGTTATGGCTGTACTGTTTGGCGACAAAGATCTGAAATGGGTCTGCGATTTTCTCGTCTCCAAAGGTGTGCAGACGATTGAAATTGGCTGCGGCGGTTTCCCCGGCAAAGCAATCTGTGATCCTGAGATCCTGTTGAGCGATCCGGCTGCTATGCAGCAGTTCAAAGACACGCTGGCTGCTTCCGGTCTGGAGATCAGCGCCCTGTCCTGCCACGGTAACTATATCCATCCCAACAAGGAGATTGCTGCTCAGTTTGAGCACGACCTGGATAACGCAATCAAACTGGCCAAAGAGCTGGGCGTTGACACCATCAACTGCTTCTCTGGCTGCCCCGGTGACTGTGAAGAATCCAAATATCCGAACTGGGTTACCTGTGCATGGCCGAATGATTTCCCCGAGATCCTGAAATGGCAGTGGGAAGAAAAGCTGATTCCCTTCTGGAAGAAGAAAGTCGAATTTGCACGTGAATATGGCGTAACCAAATTTGCGTTTGAGATGCACCCTGGCTTCTGCGTTTACAACGTTGAAACCCTGCTCAAGCTCCGTGCTGCTGTCGGCCCCGAGATCGGCGCCAACTTCGACCCCAGCCACCTGATCTGGCAGGGTGTTGATCCTGTTGCTGCTATCCGCGCACTGGGCAAGGAAAACGCAATCTTCCACTTCCATGCAAAGGATACCAAGATTGACAAATACAACACCGCTGTCAACGGTGTTCTCGATACCAAGAACTTCTCGGATGAGATGAACCGCAGCTGGATTTTCCGTAGCGTTGGCTATGGCAACGACTATTCCTACTGGAAAGAGATTGTTTCCACTCTGCGTAAAGTTGGCTATGAAGGTGCTCTGTCGATCGAACATGAAGACAGCCTGATGACTCCTCTGGAAGGTCTGGACAAAGCCATCTCCTTCCTGAAAGAAGTTCTGATTTTCCAGCCCAAGATGACCGAAATGTGGTGGAACTGATCCTGAACAGGATGCTCTGCCCAGTATAAGGTGAAGTACATCAAAAGCCGCTGCTGGTCTGGCAGCGGCTTTTTACTATCCCGAAGTCGTAGCGGTACTTGACAATCCGGGCTGGGGTGGTATCATTATAATAGCTTGTAAACGAAAGGATGGAGGTTGAGTTGACAACCAAATATCAGATTCTTCAGCTGCTGGAACAGAGCGACGGTCGGTTGCTGTCCGGTGGTGAAATTGCCGAGCGCCTGTCCATCTCCCGGACGGCCGTATGGAAACAAATCAGCGCCCTTCAGCAGGAAGGCTATCAGATTACGGCGGAACCCAGCAAAGGTTATCTGTTAAGTGACAGCGATGTGATATCAGAATATGAAATCCGAAAACGTCTGCAAACCCATACACTTGGACAGGTTCTTCGTTACTTTCCGGTTATTGATTCAACCAATACCTATGCAAAAAATACGCCCGATCTGCCGGATGGCGCAGTTGTTGTTGCCTCTCAACAGACGAATGGAATCGGACGGCTTTCACGGAAGTTTTATTCTCCTGAAAAAGCCGGCGTTTATCTTTCGATTCTGCTTCGCCCCCAGATGATCGCAATGGCGGATATCAGTACGGTCACCCTTTTGGCGGCAGTGGCTGTCGTCGACACAGTTGAGCAGTTGACCGGCATCCGCCCACGGATCAAATGGACCAACGATGTCTATATGAACCGGCGAAAAATCTGCGGTATTCTGACCGAGGCCTCAATTGAAGGTGAAAGCGGAAGAATTCAGAATATCATCGTCGGTATCGGTATCAACCTGTTTCAG
>DVLN01000111.1 GCA_018715465.1 Candidatus Faecivivens stercorigallinarum
ACCTGACCCGATATCTGAATTATATGCTGCAAAAATCCAGTAATGAAAAACAGATTGCCGGTATTATGATGGATATTAACGCTTTTAAGGAAATCAACGATGTTTATGGGCATTCCGAAGGCGACACTGCACTGCGGATCGTCGGACAATGCCTGATGGATGTTTTGTCCGGTGACCAATTTGCTGTCCGTTATGGGGGAGACGAATTTATTGTCATCCTGACCATACATCAGAAAAAAGAGATTGACGTGGTCATCCACCAAATCTGCCAGAAAATTGAACGGCTGAACAATACCGACGTCCGTCCTTACCGTATCAGTCTTTCGATGGGCAGCGCGATACTTCAACCGGGCGGTGAGAGCATCGACAGCTTTCTGCGGCAGATGGATGAGCATATGTACCAGAACAAACGCGCCTATTATTCCGACAGCAAAAATGACCGGCGCCGTACAGGCAGAATATCCTCTTCAGTAAAATGACATAAACAGAAAAATTTTCCTTTTTCTGTCTGAAAGGATTTGACGGAGCAAAATGGATATGCTATAATAAGTACATTGAAAAGGGAGTAGCCGGTCGTTTCATTTTACGTAAACCGACTGGCGGTATGCGACATGACGGAAGTTTCCGGTATCGGACAATTTCCCGCAACCGCTTTAGATGGGCAAGACTTTTCTGCACAACCGTGCGGACTGGTCCTGTCCATTTTTGTTGTGCCGGCCACTCACTAAAAAATGAAAGGATGAATCCAAAACTATGCAAGCAATCTTTGGAAACCTTTTGCAGCTGGACCTGAAACTGGTGATCATGTGGATCATCGGCGGCGTGCTGATCTTTCTTGCAATCAAGAAAGATATGGAGCCGAGTCTGCTGCTGCCGATGGGCTTCGGTGCCATTCTGGTCAACCTCCCCAACTCGGGCGCGATTACCCAGGGAGACGAAATCGGTGTACTCAACGTCCTGTATGACGCGGGTATCGCCAACGAACTGTTCCCGCTGCTGCTTTTTATCGGCATCGGTGCGATGATTGACTTTGGTCCGCTGCTGCAAAGCCCCTATCTGCTGATCTTCGGTGCAGCCGCTCAGTTGGGTGTATTCGCAGTCATGAGCCTGGCCTGTCTGTTCGGTTTCAATATCCAGGACGCGGCTTCAATCGGCGTTATCGGCGCTGCGGACGGACCGACCGCCATCTTTGTCAGCCAGTATTTTAACAGCCAGTATACCGGTGCAATTATGGTCGCAGCCTATAGTTACATGGCGTTGGTCCCGATTATCCAGCCCCCGGTCATCCGTGCCATCACCACCAAAAAAGAACGGACGACTCACATGAAATACTCGGCTTCCACAGTTTCCAAACAGACCAAGATCCTCTTCCCGATTATGGTTACACTGATTGCCGGTCTGGTCGTTCCCCGTTCGGTTGCGCTGGTCGGTTTCCTGATGTTCGGCAACCTGCTGCGTGAATGCGGCGTGCTGGACTCGCTGTCCCAGACGGCACAGAACGTTCTGGCAAACCTGATCACCATTTTCCTTGGCATCACCATCGCCAGCCAGATGCAGGCTGACCAGTTCCTCAACCCCCAGACCCTGCTGATCATGGCACTGGGCCTGCTGGCTTTCATCTTCGATACCTTCGGCGGTGTGGTCTTTGCTAAGATCATCAATATTTTCCTGCCGGAAGGCAAAAAGATCAATCCGATGATCGGCGCCTGCGGTATCTCCGCATTCCCGATGAGCAGCCGTGTCATCAGCAAGATGGCGCTCAAGGAAGACAAGGAAAACTATCTGCTGATGCAGGCAGCCGGCGTCAACGTCGGTGGCCAGATCGCCAGTGTCATTGCAGGCGGTATGATCCTCAACCTCATTGCCCGCTAAAGAAAGGAGCTTTCTAATGAACTTCCCTTTGTTTTTGGATAGCCTGAAAATCCTGGTACAGGGCATGGCAGGCGTTTTCGTGGTTATGGCAGTGGTCGCAGTTGCAATCGGAGCACTGAACAAAATCACCACCAATAAAGACAAATAACTTTTCTATGGAGGACAGCCGATCGGTTGTCCTCCGTTTTATTTTGCCCGATTATCATAATCTGGATATATTTTATCATTTTCTGGAGTTGTTGGATCAATTCGATTGACCTGTTCCGTCAGAAATGCTATAATTAAATTGGTCATGAGACCAAATTCTGGACGAAAAGGATGTTTTTTGTGAGTTTAAGAGTAGATTTGCGCGCAAAACCTTTCTATCTGGACGATGAACAGATCGCCTGGGTAGAAAAAACCATCGAGGGAATGAGCCTGAACGATAAAGTCGGTCAGCTGTTCCTTTTCAACAGCCCTGCCAATGAAACGGCAGAAGGCACCATTGAACGGCTGGAAAAAATCCACCTGAAACCCTGTGGCTTCCTGCTGCGCGGCGCCGTCTCCAAAGATATCCGCGACAAGATCAAAGGCTTCCAGGAATATTATGAGATTCCGATGTTTATTGCAGGTGACCTCGACCGCGGCGCAAGCAATATGATCATGGACGGCACTGCATGCGGCCACCAGATGGAGATTGGCGCGACCGGAGATCCTGAACTGGCCTACAAGACCGGTCTGATCTGTGCAAAAGAATGTGCAGCTGTCGGGACCAACTGGAACTTTGGCCCGGTTGTCGATATCGACTATAATCCTCTGAACCCTATCACCAACGTTCGCTCCTTTGGTTCCAACCCGGACAATGTTCTCAAGTTCGCCCGCTCGATTGCGCGCGGCATGCGGGACGGCGGGCTGATTCCCTGTGTTAAGCACTGGCCCGGCGACGGCGTAGATGGACGTGACCAGCACTTCCTCGCTTCCATCAACTCGCTGAGCATGGAAGAATGGGATGCCAGCTATGGCAAGGTCTACCAGGGTATGATTGACGACGGTATCGAAACGCTGATGAGTGCCCATATCCTGCTGCCCTCCTACTCCCGCTTCTACAATCCTGATGTCAAAGATGAAGACATCCTGCCCGGTTCACTGAATGCTGACCTGCACAACAAGCTGCTGCGCGGAAAGATGGGCTTTAACGGCCTGATCATCACCGACGCGACCAGCATGGGCGGCTTTATCGAAGTTGTTCCGAGAAGCAAAGCAGTTCCGATGTCGATTGCAAACGGTGCCGATATCTTCCTCTTCTCGCGCGACATGGAAGAGGATTTCAACTACATGAAGAAAGGTATCGAAGACGGTATCCTCACGATGGAGCGGCTGGATGACGCGCTGGCACGCATTCTCGGTTTGAAGGCTAAAATGCACCTGCACACCAAGAAAGCCAATGGAACGCTTGTACCGCCGGTAGAAGCGCTGGAAATCTTCGAGAAAGGCGAAGGACGTGCACTGGCAAAAGAAATTGCCGACAAGGGTATTACATTGGTCAAGGATACCCAGCATCTGATGCCGCTTGATGTCAACAAACAGAAGAATCTGTATGTGGTTGTTATCGGCGACAAGCCCGGCTACCACAATACCCGCGGCGATTACGGCAAACTGTTTGTCCAGAAACTGGAGGAAAAAGGGTTTAATGTCACCCTTTACGATCCCGAGGATGAAAACGCAGATATCGCCAAGATGAAGATTGAAGAATTCAAGAAGAAATATGATGTAATCGTCTACTTCTGCAACATCGAAACCAATGGTTCGGACAGTGCTGCCCGTATTACCTGGCCGGGCAAGCGTGGCACCGTTCCGCAGATGATCCATGATGTGCCCACGATGATGGTCTCCATCGACAACCCCTATCATCTGTTGGACGCACCCCGTATTCCGACCTATATCAACGCTTATACTTCGGAAGATATCGTTGTCGAAACGCTGGTTGAAAAGATGGCGGGTGAAAGCACCTTCAAGGGTGTTTCTCCTGTGGATGCTTTTGTCGGACTGTTTAACGCCAACAAATAAATAACCACTTAAAATGTTTATCCGATAAAAAATCCGCGCGCCCCATAAAGGGACGCGCGGATTTTTCCTTGCTTGATAACGCTCATCCGAGGTAACCCGGCAGCGCAATCTCACTTGTAACATCAGAGGGAATCACAAATTCGCAGACACCCATATACATCG
>DVLN01000112.1 GCA_018715465.1 Candidatus Faecivivens stercorigallinarum
AACGGAATAAAAAGCATGGAAAGAAATGAAAGGCACATCAAAAATACTTGCATATTGGAAAGACCATTAAAGAATTCGCTCCCAGCCACAAGCAGACAAAGCGTAACATCCGTCTTCTGGATATCTTTATGCAAAATCATACGACGGGGCGAGCCGGTAACAATATAGTCCTCCTGCCCTAAAACTTTTGTAAAATCAATGTCAGGATGCTGCCCGCTGATTTCAGCGCCATCGCGGGTACAAAAGATCACTTCCGCCTGTCCATCCTGTTCATCAATATTTACGCCGACATTCTCCAGCATTGAAAAGGTCGATAATGCAATCAGATAGCAGCCCCGTCCGCCATAAAACCGCATCAGATATTTTTCACCGGAAATTTCCCTGGTAACCCAACCGTCACTGTAGGAAATCATGTCCTGTCCAACGGCACTGCGCATCCAACTTTCAATCTTAATTTTTTGAGAATAGGTAAATTCATCCGAAAAAATATCTCGGTAACTATTGCTCGGTTCACTATAAACAAAAAACGCATTACAATAATTATAGATCCGCAGATACTCCCGAAACTGCTGGATCAGCTGCTGAGATGCCAGATGTGCCTGCAACGGCTGTGCTCCGCCATACAACACCTTATATTCTTCGCTCGATGCGACCAGGCCAATCATCGACTCGTCCACGTTGGAAAGACAACTTTCGATCTGGCGGACTGAATAATCAATCGTCCGGCGGTTGGAAGCAGCGATTTTATTGTTTGAATCGACAGCCGCATACATATTGGAAAACACGAGCAAACCAATCAATAACGCAAGTACAGCTGTCAAAAAAAACATCAGCTGCTTTTTCAGTGAATGTTTATGCGGCAATATACGGATTTTATTTAATTTCAATTTTCTTTCCTCCGACGGATGCTGAACGTTTGATCCACCCTCATTATACCAACAAAATGCAGCATCTACAAGCATTTTACAGCAAAAAAGTCACATTTCCAACAATCTGCGTCACAATAATTACAGACTTTCCTTTTCATTTTTGTTACACTAACATTACAGAAAGGTTGCGAAAATATGTCAAAAACTATATAACGTAGCCAATAGCGATCTGCTGCTTTATGATTAATCCGCAGCTTGCAAATGAAAGGATGGGACATATGAAAAAAAGAACCTTTGCCGCTCTGTTTTGTGCAATGCTCGCAGTCACCATGATGGCTTCCTGCGGCGGCAACGACACCACTACCGATTCTTCCTCTTCTACTGACAGCTCTTCTGCTTCCACTGGTTCGGAAGAAGGTACTGCTTCTTCTGAATCTGACCTGCGTGAAGAAGAACTGGTCACACTGGACGTCGTCACCATGTCTTCCGGTAAAAATGAACCGGATATTACCGACGTCGAAAACGCCATGAACGAGATTCTGGAAGAAAAGCTCAACTGCAATGTTGATCTGACTTTCATTTCTTATGCTAACTACGCAGAGCAGACCTCTCTGATGCTTTCTTCTGGTGAAGATGCTGACCTGCTGCCTGTCTACATGATTCCGCTGCCCACCTGTGCAAACGCCGGCCAGATTATTCCGCTGGACGACCTGATCGAACAGTACGGCCAGGGCATCAAAGAACAGCTGGGCGACTACATTGAATGTGGACGCGTCGGCGAAGACCTCTACGGTGTTACCACCGCTCGTGACCTTGCAAACTCTCAGGGCTTTGAATTTGTTAAATCCGTCGCTGATGAAGTTGGCTTCGACTATGAAAACATCAAGACGCTGGATGACCTCGAAACCGAGCTGATGAAAGTCAAGGAAGCTTATCCCGATATGTGGCCTGTCGCTGTTTCTTCGGGTGAGAACATCCGTAACTGGGGCTGGGACCCGCTGGGCGATGATATGATCAACCTGGGTGTTCTGGCTGATATGGCGACTGAACCGGTTGTTGTCAACCTCTACGAAACCGATCAGTACAAAGATCTGGCAAATGAAATGTACTCCTGGATGCAGGAAGGCCTGATTCAGGCTGACGCTGTCAACTCCACCGAAACTGCTACCACGCTGATGAGTGCTGGTACCGCATTTGGCGGCTTCACCAACCTCAAACCCGGCTTTGCAGAAGAAAACTCCTCTTCCCTCGGCTTTGAAATTGGCGTTGTTGAGATCATCCCCGCTCTGGGCTGCACCAACAACGTTTCCCGTGCAACCTGGACCATCTCCAGCGGCTGCGACAATCCCGAAGCTGCAATGAAGGTGCTCAACGAGCTGTATACCAATCCTGATCTTTCCAACCTGTACATGTACGGTATTGAAGGCGTTCATTACAAAGTCCTGGAAGAGGGCGGCGCTTCCAACGGCCAGGATATCATCACCTGGGCAGATGGTGTAGACGCTACCACCTCCAACTACCGCAAGTCCGGTACCTGGCTGCAGCCCAACCAGTTCATCGGCCATGTCTGGGAAGGCAGTGCTGCTGACATCTGGGATCAGCAGAGAGACTTCAACAACAATGCACAGAAATCTGTTGCATTTGGCTTTACTTACGATTCGCTGCCCGTTACCAACGAGGTAACCGCATGCACCAACGTTGTCTCCAAGTACCACAAAGCGCTGCTCTGCGGTGCTCTTGAACCGGAATCCACCCTCGCTCAGTTCAACGAAGAACTGTATGCAGCCGGCCTGCAGAACATCATTGATGAAAAACAGGCGCAGCTGGATGCTTGGCTGGAAGCAAACGGCAAATAATTGACCGATCCCGAACAGCGGGGATACCGTATCCTTGCGGTATCCCCCTTTATATTACCCAAGGAGGCACAAAATGAAAAACAGCAAACCTGCCAGCAAAGCGGCGTTAAAAGCGCAGATTATGCATAACATCCCGCTTTATCTTATGTTTTTGCCGGGTGCCATCTATCTGCTTATCAACAACTATATCCCAATGGGCGGTCTGATTATTGCCTTTAAACAGGTCAACTGGAATAAAGGAA
>DVLN01000009.1 GCA_018715465.1 Candidatus Faecivivens stercorigallinarum
AATATCTGAAAATATTCCCCGTTGAAAACACAATGGCTTTTGCCAGTGGTTTATTCAGCAAAAAACAGCCTGCGCAGTTTGTCTGCAGCAGGCTGTGGGAAAGGGTATCAGATATGCATTCTTCTGGAAAGCTCAGCGAGGAAGGTACGGGTCCTGAATACAATCAGCCCCGCAATGACCAGAAACGCGGTGACCGAAGTGATGACCGATGGGAACTGAACCGTTGCCCAGTCAAAAATAAGACAGATAAACGGCAGCAGGCTATAGGCGGTCACGACAATCAGGTGGATCAGATATTCCTGTTCTTCCGCTTTCAGAATCCTGGCCAGTACGAAATCCGCCACCAGCGTGACTTCACAGCAGATCGGGAGCACATAGTTGACCGCCCATCCATGGCTGCCGGTGAACCTGTCCCAGATCAGACAGAGAATGGTGACCAGCAAAAGCTGGCAGGTGAGGTTTTTGAAAATCCTTGATCGGAAGCGGATAGCAGCTGAAATGGTAATCCAGCCGCTGAGGATACCACCGATCGCAAAGAAAATCCAGACTTGCCCTTTTGTAAAGGCAAATTCGACCACCAGACAGATCGCGAGGGCTGCCAGTGCCGTGAAATTCAGCAGCTTACGCAGCACACCGCGGTCATATTTGGGAATAGGCGGCTTGGGGAATGCTTCGAGCAATGGTTCAGGCGTACCGACCAGCTCGCCCTGACAGAGCGGGCAGCAGCGTTTGTTTCCATTGACGTTGACTCCACAGTTTTTACATTGCTGCATCGTTGCTTCCCCCTTTCGGCACCTGACGGGAAGGAAGTTGCTCTTCCGGCTCAGCGTAATACTCATTGCAGCGTATCTCGACCGGGATTCCCGCTTCGGTCAGCCTGCGGAAAAAATTCTTCTGAATTTCAGTACTGGCAAAGGCAGAGGTAAATCCCAGCGAAAGGGTATCTCCGCAGGAAACGAGGGTCAGCTGTAGTTTGAGCGTGCTTGCAAAAGCGCTGAACAGTCGGATATACCGCATCATTTCTTTTGGCATGACTGCCCGGCCGACATTGGAGATGACGGCCGTTTCCGCCCGGTCGCTCAGCAGTTTCGCAATCCGCAGCACAAAGTTTTTCAGTGGCAGCGGAGCCAGCTGGACAGCAAGGTTATGTTCCAGCGCCGCCAGATTGTTCATTCTGATTTCCAGTTTTTCACGGGTCAGCTCCTCTTTAAATCCCTTATCGACTTCCGATACGATATCGCCGAATTTTCCATTCCGTCGGCTGAAATTATAGGACACGTCGATCATCCCGAAAAAGTTTCGGGCGGTGTCGGATGGAAAGTAGGTACGCAGGTTGACCGGAACCCCCAGTACAACCGGCCGCCGTACCGCCGAAGCAGGCATTTCACTGCGCAGCGCCTCAATAAACACTGCTGTCAGAAAAACTGTCATCGTCGTCCCGAAACTGTGAGCGGCATCCAGTACCGCATGAACCGGCGCGACTCCTTCGATAATCTGAAGCCCATCACGGTCGGAATGTTCCGCAAGGACATTGAAAGCCCGTGGTTCATCCTTTTTCTTGCGGCGGGTATGGACCTTTTTATAGTATTTGCGAAAGGAGTCCGACTGCCTTCCGGCTTCCGATCCGTCGTCCGGCAGTACCGGCGGTGTTTCGCCAAAGGCATCCGGGTGAGCCAGCAATAGATAATGATAGACAATCGTTTTCAGAAAACTGACCGCACCGGTTCCGTCTGTCAGCGCGTGAAACATCTCCAGATTGATTCGTGTCTTGTAGTAGCTGACCTCAAACAGAAGACTGCGGCTGCCGTTTTCATACAGGGAACCACATACCGTTCTCGATTCGGGGACGACCTGCGGGCGCAGGTCGGTTTGTTCAAAATAATACCAGAAGGCGCCGCTTTTCATGATGACCAGATAAGCGGGAAATTTAAGCACCGCTTTGTCGACTGCCTGCTGAAGCAGTACTGGATCAATTTTTTCGGTCAGTTCGCAGGAGAAGCGAAAAACACAGGTATTGGTCCCCATATTGCTGGGCGGAAAAATCTTCGCGGCATTGTCCAGCCTGGACCAGGCACGCTTTTTATTGTTTTCCTGTAGATGCATCTGTGTCCTCCTCTCCTTTATCAATCCTGACCCGTCCGTTCAGTCTGTTTTCAGTGAACCCACCGGATTTATTTTCGGTTGCGTTCAGAAAGTCACGCATCAGTTCACAGGCGCATTCAAACTCCGGCGTACCGGGATGAGAGATAAAACCATGGATGGCGCCTTCCAATCGGTTGATGATGACCCGGCTGCCGGCCTCAGCCAGTGCTCGCCCATATGCTTCCCCTTCATCCCGCAGGGGGTCAAATTCTGCGGTAATGATCAGGGTGTCCGGCTGGTTGGACAGGTCTTTTTCCAGCAGCGGCGCAGCATACGGGTCATACCAGTCGTCGGGCGACAGGTACAGTTCCCAGTATTCACACAGCCGCTTGGAAGTGAGGATATAGTCCTGACCATTTTCCCGAATGGACTCAAATGGAGAGCTTTCGGGCGAGTGGTCATTGTAGGTCGCCGGGTAGAGGAGAATCTGCCGTCGGACCTTGAAAACGTTGCGGTCACGTCCCATCAGTGACACAACCGCCGCCAGATTGCCGCCGGCCGAATCGCCGACCAGCACGATCTCATCCGGCAGATGTCCCAGCTGGTAAATCCGCTCAAAAATTTCCACCGTAGCTGCAAAACAGTCTTCTGCCCCTACCGGAAAGCGGTTTTCCGGCGCAAGGGAATATTCGACCGAGATGACCTTTGCGCCAAGCTGGGAAGCCAGCGCTTCGCAGACATGGTGATAGCTGTCGACCGATTCGGTCACCCAGCCGCCCCCATGAAAAAACAGCACCAGCCGAAAGCCGGTCTCCTTTTCAGGCGTGTACAGCCGCGCGCGGACTTTGCGTCCGTTTGCGCTCAGTTCCATGTCGGTCATGTGGTAAATCGGACTCATCAGCGGGGCCTTCAGGTCAGAGACAGCCCGCTGCAGCTTATAGACCCGTTCCATCGGCGGAAGATCCAGCATCCGTGATGCCAGACGATACAACCGCCGGTTGTCATTGTTGTCGGCGGAGGCCGTCTGGGAACCAGGCTGAGAGCCGGGCTGTGTATCCGCCATTTTTTGCGCGGAAAAGCTCTTTTTCTCATCCGGCATACTGTTCATCCTTTCTGCGACAGCTATCGTGCGTCAGCTGTCAAATGATTATTCCGGCAATCAGCAGGGAAACCGCAATCACGCCCGCTGCCATCAGCAGCATAGGCAGTGTACAGCCAAGGCAGCCGAACGGCATGCCCCATCTGCCGCCAAACCGTCTTGGGGGAGGGGGCGGAGGCGGCCCCATGCCTGGACGTCCAAAACCAAACCCGCCGTGCATCGGGCGCCGCGGTCCGCCAAATCCCGGTCCACCGCGCATGGGTGGGCGTTGTCCGCCAAAACCTGGGCCCCCACGCCTGGGTGGGCGCGGCCCGCCAAATCCGGGTCCTCTGTGTCTGGGTGGCATATAAACACTCCTTTTTGTATCATTTGATTCAATCTGTCTTTCTATCATTGTAACACAGACAGAATAAAAATGATCACCAAAATATGAAGGAAATTATTGTTTGCCGTAAAAGTGTCAACCAATCGGTCAGTTTTTATTTCCTTCTTCGGCATATTTTTTTCCTTGCCAGGAGCCGCGCTGGTAGAGCAGCTGGTCAATGGTATTCATGACGACAAACTTTTTCCTGCTCCACAGCGGTGCGATCAGCTGGTCTGGCATTCCGTCACCTGTCACCCGTTGGATAACCGTTTCGGCCGGCAGTAATTCCAGCTGGTCGCATACCGTTTCGCAGTAATCCTCTAGTTCCATCGTCTGAAAATCGCCCCGCAGATATTCTTCTGCCATTCGGGTTCCGCTGAGAATATGCAGCAGGTGGATTTTGACACAGGCCGGCTTCAGCTGTGCGATTGCCTGTGCAGTTTCCAGCATCATCTCTTTTGTTTCACCGGGCAGGCCGTTGATGATATGGATACAGACCGGGATGCCGAGCGCAGTCAGCTTGTGGTACCCTTCAAGAAATTCGGCAGTTGTGTGGCCGCGGTTGATCCGCCGGGCGGTCTGGTCGTGAATTGTCTGCAATCCCAGTTCTACCATCAGGTCGGTTCGCCCGGAAAGCTCATGCAGGTAATGGCAGACATCGTCCGGCAGGGCGTCTGCCCGGGTCGCAATCGCCAGCCCGACGACACCCGGCTGGGAGAGCACTGTTTCATATTTTGCCCGCAGTTCTTCGACCGGCGCATAGGTGTTGGTATTGGCCTGAAAATAGGGAATATAGTGGCTGGCTTGGGGCCATTTTTCATGAAGCGTCTGCTGCACCTGGTGATACTGCTGCAGCAGGTCTTCCGGTGTCTGGCGGCGGTAGGCGTAGCTGCAATAGCTGCATCCGCCTGTTCCGCGGGTTCCGTCGATATTTGGACAGGAAAAGCCAGCATCCAGCGAGATTTTGAAGACCTTGTCTCCATAACGTCTGCGGAGATAATAATTCCAGGTATGGTATCGTTTGTTTGAGTCAGAAAAGGGAAAGGGATTGGTGTCCTTTTGCGTAAGGACCTGCATAATAA
>DVLN01000113.1 GCA_018715465.1 Candidatus Faecivivens stercorigallinarum
TTGCCGATAAGCTTGCAATTGGCGGATTTGTCATCTGAAAAATTGTTTGTATATGTTGGCAGGCTGCCCGGCCGTCTGGAATAACTTCCAAACGGCCGGGCAGCTTTTTTTGGCTTTGAAATGGTAAATTATGGGTTAATACCTACTTGACAAGTAGGTATTAATGTGGTATCCTTTAGATGTAAACAAAAGACTTCCAACAATAGGGAGGATGTATATAGATGAAAAAGATTATTTACATGGATAACGCAGCAACTACTTCTACCAGCCGGGCTGCGCTGGATGCGATGATTCCGGTGCTGGAAAGAGAATACGGTAATCCGTCCAGCCTGCACCAGCTGGGCCAGCAGGCGGCAGATCTGCTGGCGGACGCTCGCAAAAGGGTTGCTGCCTGCATTGGTGCACAGCCGGATGAAATTTACTTTACATCGGGCGGTACCGAGTCGGATAACTGGGCGATCACTCAGTTGGCGCAGGCAGGCGCCGCAAAAGGAAAGAAACATATTATTTCGACCGCATTTGAGCATCACGCAGTATTGCATACTCTGAAACGGCTGGAAAAGGAAGGGTTTGAGGTGACTCTTCTGGATGTTCACCAGGACGGCATTGTCCGGGTGGACGAGCTGAAGGCCGCAATCCGGCCGGATACCTGTCTGGTAACGGTGATGTATGCCAACAATGAGATCGGTACCATTCAACTGATCGCGGAGATCGGGGCTGTCTGCCGGGAACAGGGCATTCCGTTTCATACCGACGCGGTACAGGCGGTCGGACATCTTCCGATCAACGTTGCGAAGGAAAATATCGACCTGATGTCGATGTCGGCTCATAAATTCCATGGTCCCAAAGGAATTGGCGCCCTTTACTGCCGGCGGGGCATTCGGCTGACCAACTTTATCGAAGGGGGCGCACAGGAGCGTAATCGTCGCGGCGGTACCGAAAATCTGCCGGCCATCTGTGGGATGGCGGCGGCGCTGGAGGATGCCTGCACGGGGATGGAAGAGCGGTCGAAAACCGTTTCGGCAATGCGTGACCGGATTATTGATCAGATAGTGCAGAACATCCCGTATGTCCGGGTAAATGGTGACCGGGAAAAAAGGTTGCCAGGCAACGTTAATATCTGCTTTGAAGGAATTGAGGGGGAGTCGTTGCTGCTGCGGCTGGATCTGGAGGGAATCTGTGCATCGTCTGGTTCAGCGTGCACCTCTGGTTCGCTTGATCCCAGTCATGTACTGCTGGCTATTGGACTGCCCAAAGAAATCGCGCATGGTTCACTGCGGTTGACGTTGGATGAAGAAAATACCGAAGAAGATGTGCAGCATCTGCTTGAGGTGCTGCCGGGGATTGTATCCGGGCTGCGGGAAATGTCCCCGGTCTGGGAAGAGATGATGAAAGAGAACAGCTGAGATATACAGAAAGGATGTGTCTGAATATGGCAATGGGATATAGTGAAAAGGTACGCGATCATTTTGCAAATCCGCGCAATGTCGGTAAGCTGGAAAATGCGGATGGCATCGGTGAAGTCGGCAACGCCGTCTGCGGAGATATCATGAAAATCTATCTGAAGATTGACGGGGATATCATCACTGATGTCCGGTTTAACACCTTTGGATGTGGCGCTGCCATCGCAACCAGTTCGATGGCGACCGAGATGATTAAAGGAAAACCGATTTCTGAAGCGCTTCAGCTGACCAACCATGCGGTTGTGGAGGCGCTGGACGGATTGCCTCCGGCAAAGCTGCACTGTTCGGTGCTGGCTGAGGAAGCGGTTAAGGCGGCGTTGGCAGACTACTATCAGAAGAAAGGACTGCCGGTACCGGAAGCGTGTGCTGCCTCCTGCGGCGGGGATTGCGCACACTGTTGCGGATGACAACTGAGAAGGGGCGGTATCTGATAGATACCGCCCCCTTTGACTTTTTTATAGGTCTGTGGTACAATATAAAGTAGATTCGGAGAGAGAGACCACAGGATATGGAAAGGAAGGAAGAACATGCTGAAATGGCGCGAAATTGGCGCGGAAGAGCGGAAGGACTGGTTTGAAACCAGACTGCGCCGTGATTTCCCTGCCGATGAGGTAAAGCCGTTTGAACTGCTGGAAAAGCTGTGTGCACAGGGTGTTTACCACTGCTATATGTTTTTTGAACAGCCTGAAACACCAGTGGGATATGCCTATCTGATGACGGCGGGAAGATATACCCTGCTGGACTATCTGGCTGTTGAACCGTCTATGCGCGGTGGGGGGTATGGCTCGCAGATCCTTCCCATTCTGGTGGGAATGCTTCCAGAAGGGAATACCCTGATGATCGAAGCGGAGAACCCGGCCTGTGCGGTGAATCTGGAAGATCGCAATGTACGGCTTGCGCGGGTACGGTTTTATAAAAAGGCCGGGATGCGGATGACGGAGGTACTGGAAAAGGCATTTGGCGTCGAATTTCGGATTCTGACCGGAGGAGCGGAGCTGCCTGATCGCGAGGTTGCGGATGGACTGTCGGCTGTTTATGCGGCGATGCTGCCGGAGACGGTGTTCCGCCAGCAGTTCCTGGTGTGGATTCCCTAGAGAGCCAAACGGCGGATCTGCCGGTATAAATAACAGAGACGCTGTGCAGCCGGGGCTGTATGGCGTTTTTTGTTCGGATGATTTTCCGGTATTTAATTAGTTAGCCTAACAAATTCCAAATATATTTTTGATAAATTTCACAAAACGGCTATCAATTCAAAAATGAACATGATATAATGAAAATACCAATTAACAAACTCAGGGGAGCGTCGGATTTTTCCGGCTTTCCGTACATCATAATCAAAATGAAAGGAAGATGAAAACGATGGCTTTGGGTAAGATTCTTGTAACAGATGATGATAAGAACATCTGCGAGCTGCTCAGACTGTATCTTGAAAAGGAAGGTTATAGCGTCATTCTGGCGCATGACGGCGAAGAAGCACTGCTAAAATTTGAGACGCTGCATCCCGATCTGATGCTGCTGGATATCATGCTGCCGGGACTGGACGGATGGCAGGTCTGCCGTGAGGTCCGTAAAAAGAGCCAGGTCCCGATCATCATGCTGACTGCTAAGGGCGAGACATTTGATAAGGTACTTGGACTGGAACTGGGTGCTGACGACTATGTTGTCAAACCGTTTGATACCAAGGAGATTGTCGCCCGTATCAAAGCCGTCCTCAGAAGAGTTGGCCAGAATAACCAGGCTTCTGATATCAAAGAGGTCAGCTATGACAAGCTGGTCGTCAATATGACCCGTTATGAGTTGAAGGTGGACGGCAAGGTTATCGACACGCCGCCTAAAGAGTTGGAACTGCTGTTCCATCTGGCTTCCAATCCTAACCGTGTTTATACCCGCGATCAGCTGCTGGATGAGGTCTGGGGCTTTGAGTATTATGGTGACTCCCGTACAATTGACGTGCATGTCAAACGTCTGAGAGAAAAGCTGGAAGGCGTCTCCGACAAATGGTCCCTCAAGACGGTCTGGGGTGTCGGCTATAAATTTGAAGTGACCGATCTGCTGTAAGGCGGATGCGGCCGCAAAGGAGCTGACTCCGGGAGCCGGTTTCCGAAAGACTGAACAGGATGGGGAAGGCTGCTGCCCTGCGGCGGCGGTCTTCCCTTTTTGTGGTATGGGGGTCTTTTTTTGCAGAAGAGTATATTTTATAAGTATTTCCGAAGCTGTACGGCTGTTGTATTTTCCTCGATTCTGGTGTTGGGCAGTCTGTTTATGCTGTTTGCGTCCAACTATTTTAAAGAGGACAAGCGGGAAACGATGCAGCAGCAGCTCACAATTGCCAGTTCTCTGCTGCTGACCAGTTCGGAATATGATGACGAGTCCAATCGGGTCACCATCAATTCCTCCAGCCTGACCGCCGGATTCCAGACGATTTCGATTATCAACGACAGTACCGTTTTTTTTACCAATGCCTCGGGGGTTATCCAGATTTGGTGTGAAGAAGGGGAGCTGACCAAACCGGTACATACGGTTTCGTCCAAGATCATCAGTAAAATTGAACAGGATGGCAGTTATTTTGAGGCTGGCCGGCTGGAGGGATTGTACAGCGAATCCTATTATACCTATGGTATGAACATCGACATGGGCGGTTCGACAATTGGGTATGTTTTTATTTCCGAGCCGAGCCGGGAGCTGTCCAGCTTTCTGATTGAGATGATCAAGATTTTTGCGCTTTCTTCGGTAGCGGTCCTGCTGCTGTCGGTGGTCGTCACTTACTATTCGACGATCAAAATGGTACGTCCATTGCGGGAAATGTCGGTCGCTGCAAAAAAGTTTGGACAGGGAGATTTTACCTCCCGGATAGAAGTGACTTCGGATGACGAAATCGGGCAGTTGGCGATGGCGCTCAACAATATGGCACAGTCACTTTCACAGCTGGAGTCGATGCGGCGGAGTTTTGTCGCCAATGTTTCCCACGAGCTGAAAACGCCGATGACTTCGATCGGCGGATTTATTGACGGGATTTTGGATGGAACAATTCCCAAAAGTGAGGAAAAGAAATACCTGCGGATTGTATCGGAAGAGGTACAGCGGCTGTCCAGACTGGTCAGAAGTATGCTCAACCTGTCGCGGATCGAGGCGGGAGAGCTGAAACTGAATTGCCAGCAGCTGAATATTGTTGATACCATCTGCCAGACGCTGTTTACCTTTGAACAGTCGATTGACCAGAAGGGGTTGGATATCCGCGGACTGGATGTTGGGAAAGTCATGGTAGATGCCGACGCCGATCTGATTCACCAGGTGGTGTACAATCTGATCGAAAATGCGGTCAAGTTTGTCAGTGATCACGGCTATCTGCTGTTTAACTTCTATACCGAAGGCGGAATGACCTATATCGGTATTCGCAATTCGGGCGAAGGGCTTTCCAAAGAGGAGATTCCGCGGGTATTTGACCGGTTCTATAAGACCGATCGCAGCCGCGGTATGGATAAAAATGGCGTCGGACTGGGTCTGTACCTGGTCAAATCCATTGTAACCCTGCATGGCGGTGACATCATCGTCCGCAGTGTGCAGGGAGAATATACCGAGTTCGTCTTTTCGGTTCCGTCTGCCAAGACCCGCGCTTCCGCAATTGTCACCGGTCGGGAAAAAGAGTATACCGGCGGTGTTAATTCTTCCGGGCTTGTTCCGGTAGATATGGCGGATATTGATGAACAAGTGCTGTCCGCTTCGGAGGGGAAACAGCAGGAAAACAGAGAATCGTGAGCGGCAGTCTGTTTTTTGGATTTGGGTACAATATTCAGATGACTGTGCAGAAAAGTTCATCTTTGGATGATATAATAATATCAAACATAAATCCATAGA
>DVLN01000114.1 GCA_018715465.1 Candidatus Faecivivens stercorigallinarum
GGCTTATGGAAGAATGTACACCGTCCTATATTGCGGGATTGAGCCTTCTGGGCGGTGAACCGATGGAACCAGTCAACCAGTTGGGTTTACTGCCGTTTTTGCGTCAATTCCGGGCGCGTTTCCCGGAAAAAAGTATTTGGTGTTATAGCGGTTATACCTATGAACAGCTAAAAACCCCAGGCAGCCGGTGTTTTATTCCCGAGACTGCTGAACTGCTTTCGCTGATCGACGTGCTGGTCGACGGGCAGTTTGTCCAGGCGTTGTACGATATTTCTCTGCGTTTTCGCGGCAGCAGTAACCAGAGGCTGATTGACCTGCGCAAAACCGAAGCGGCAGGGGAGATTGTCTGGTGGGAGGACGCGCCGGTCTATTCCTCGCGCAAGATGTGACCTCTTTTTGGTTTGAGCGTGATCAAAGCCGTGGAGTGCCGAGCACTAGGAGCGTGAATGAACTTTGGCATCAAGGCAGCGGAAGCATTCCGCTCCCGGGCAATCAGATGAAACATCCAAAATCCAGTTTATCATGCAAAAAGCCAGCCTTCATCATCACGAAGGCTGGCTTTTTGCTGTTTATGGAGGGAACAGAAGCTGCTTTCAGGCTAATTTATCTGTAAAGTGAATCTGCTTTACACATAATATATCTGAAAATCAGGCTTATATTCGCCATTATTATAAGTGTGGTTTGGGTGTGATCGAAGCCGAGGAGTGCTGAGCACTGGGTGCGTGAATGAACCTTGGCATCAAGGCAGCGGAAGCATTCCGCTTACAGGTGCAGTACTCTGTCTCTGATTTCCTGGGTACGGCCCTGGTTCCAGAATTGGGTACCGATATAGCCACAGGTACGTCTTGCAACGTGAAGCATTCTCTGGTCGCGGTTGCCACACTTGGGGCATTCCCAGACGAGCTTGCCATCGTCTTCGACGACCTGAATTTCACCATCGTATCCGCAGCAGCTGCAATAATCCGACTTGGTGTTCAGTTCGGCGTACATGATGTTATCATAGATAAACTGCAAAACGCTCATGACTGCCTCGAGGTTATCCTGAACGTTGGGAACTTCGACATAACTGATCGCGCCGCCAGGAGAAAGCTGCTGAAATTCGCTTTCAAATTTGAGCTTGGTGAAAGCGTCAATCTTTTCGGTAACATGGACATGATAGCTGTTGGTGATATAACCACGGTCGGTGATGCCAGGGATAATTCCAAAGCGCTGTTGGAGGCAGCGGGCAAATTTATAGGTCGTCGACTCAAGGGGAGTGCCGTACAGTGAATAGTCAATATTCTCAGCGGTCTTCCATTCCTTGCACTTGTCGTTCATCTTCTGCATGACCGAGAGGGCGAAAGGTTTGGCAACAGGGTCGGTGTGGCTGCGACCGGTCATATATTTGACACACTCATACAGCCCGGCGTATCCAAGCGAGATAGTGGAATAACCTCCGTACAGCAATTTGTCGATTGTCTCGCCAGGTTTGAGACGGGAGAGGGCGCCAAACTGCCAGAGAATGGGAGCAGCGTCCGACTTGGTGCCGAGCAGCCGCTCATGGCGTACCCGGAGAGCACGATGGCACAGTTCCAGACGTTCTTCAAAGATTTCCCAGAATTTGTCGACATCGCCGCCCGACGAGAGTGCCACATCCACCAGATTGATGGTGACAACACCCTGATTGAACCGTCCGTAGTATTTTGGTTTTCCGTTTTCATCGACATACGGAGTCAGGAAGCTGCGGCAACCCATGCAGGGGTAGCAATTGCCGTTGCCGTTTTTGTCGACTTTGAGTTCCAGCATCTTCTTTTCGGAGATATAGTCAGGAACCATCCGTTTGGCGGTGCATTTTGCCGCCAGTTCGGTCAGGTAATAATAGGGGGAATCGGGATGGATGTTTTCCTCTTCCAGTACATAGATCAGCTTCGGAAAAGCGGGGGTAATCCAGACGCCATCCTCATTTTTAACACCCTGGTACCGCTGACGGATGGTTTCCTCGATGATAATTGCGAGGTCTTTTTTCTCCTGTTCGTTTTTCGCCTCACCTAGATACATGAAAACAGTGATAAACGGTGCCTGTCCGTTGGTAGTCATCAGGGTGACAACCTGATACTGGATTGTCTGGACACCACGGGAAATCTCGGTACGCAGACGGCTTTCGATAATCTGTTTTTTACGTTCTTCAGGGATATCCAGTCCCTGCATTTCCTGTTCAACCTCAGCGGCAAGTTTTTTACGGCTGACGTCGACAAACGGGGCCAGGTGGGTCAGGCTGATTGACTGTCCACCATACTGACTGGAGGCGACTTGTGCGATGATCTGGGTTGCAATGTTACAGGCGGTTGAGAAAGAGTGAGGTTTTTCGATCATAGTACCGGAGATGACAGTTCCGTTTTGCAGCATATCTTCCAGGTTGACCAGATCGCAGTTGTGCATATGCTGTGCGAAGTAGTCGGAGTCATGAAAGTGGATGATTCCTTCCTTGTGTGCCTTGACGATGTCAGCCGGGAGCAGCAGTCGTTCGGTCAGATCTTTGGAGACTTCGCCGGCCATATAATCCCGTTGTACCGAGTTGACGGTCGGGTTTTTGTTGGAATTTTCCTGCTTAACTTCTTCATTGTTGCACTCGATCAGTGACAGGATGCGTTCATCGGTAGTATTGTTCTGGCGTTTGAGGCTTTGTACATAGCGGTAGGTGATATAATTTCTTGCGACACTGAAAGCCTTCTGATCCATAATCTGGTCCTCGACCATATCCTGGATCTCTTCAACACCGACCGAGCGGTCAAGCTGTTGGCAGAGAGCCTCGACATTCAGCGCGATGACGGAAATCTGTTCTTCCGAGAGGCGGGCATCCTCTTTGGTAGCGCGGTTAGCACCGGCCACAGCAGCCAGGATTTTGTTTCGGTCAAAAATAGCTTCCGCCCCGCTTCGTTTAATTATTTTCATGGTTATTCTCCTTTTCCATCCAGACGCCAGCATATTTTTACTGCCTCGAAAGTGGAGAAATTTTGTCTGGGCCCCACAAAAGGATACCGGGCGCAGGACAAAATCTGTCATCTTTCACAGCAGATTGGTACAATATTCAT
>DVLN01000010.1 GCA_018715465.1 Candidatus Faecivivens stercorigallinarum
AAAAAAGTATACTGCTTTTAGATAATTTCCAGTCCTTTCACTGGCTTATGTGCCCTGGGCTGGTCAATACTGAGCCCTTCCATCAGCCAGCGATATTGCTGCGGGGTCAGCATCCTGGCTTCACTCTCCGAACGCGGCCACTGGAAAGAACCCGACTCCAATCGTTTATACAACAGTATGAAACCGTTGCCTTCCCAATACAGAGCCTTGATTCGATCCCGGCGTCTGCCGCAGAACAGGAACAGTGTATTGGTAAATGGATCCAGAGAAAACTCCTGCTGAACGATTGCTGCCAGACCATCAATCCCTCGGCGCAAATCTGTATAGCCACAGGCGATGTACACCTTGTCGGCTCCAGTGAAGTCGCTCAGCATGATTGCAAAATTCGCAGTACAGTTTCTACTGTTGCGGCATCTGCGCCACTGTGAATATCTGCCTCTGCTCCAGCTATTCGAACGGTAACAGCAACAGTGTTGGTATTCTGTACCAGAGGTGTAACTTCTGCAAAACAGGTCTGCTGGTAATTGACCATTTCAAACAACTTTTTCTGCCATTTGTAGAAGGTCGCCTCACAAATATTATGGTCTTTACACCAGGTTTTCACACTCTTCCCACTGTCACGACAGGCGGAAATACGCTCCGACCATAACGTCAGTTTGTTCTGCTGATTCAATGTCTGTAGTTTTTGCTCCACGAAAATACCTCCATATCTACACGACTATACACAACTGGCGTATACTATCTTCCAGTCGCGTATACTAGCCGCTGCTATATGGTGATATTATCCCATATTCAGAAAAATCTCTCAAGCCGCCGATTAGTTTTACGCTTACTACACTTCTACAATTATGAAAGAATACAGCTTAAAATAAAACTGACTCCCCTTGAAAAGAAAGTCAGTATGTCGTTTAATTTTAAATTTATCCTACCGCGAGGACTTTTTGTACGATCTGCACAAATTGGGGCAGTCCATACAGAGGTGGATTTTGGGGATGATAAATTATTGTCTTTCTTGCTTGCACATTACTTTGCATATTCCGCTTTCAGTTTGCGGATTTCTTCCAAGCGTTCGACTGCCGCAGGCCCCATCTCGGCCGACAGCACCAGCACCAATGCGTCCGCCACCGCAATTGGAGCGGTCATCGAATGGTATTCATCCTCTTCTCCGCGATAGACAAACAGATTGATATCCGCCCGGCATTTCTCATCATGGTACGCCCTGCTTGTAAATAAAAGCGTCCGATAGCCGGCCCGCTTCTGATAATCCAAAATAAAGCGACCTTCCGCCGAAACTTTGGAAAATCCAAACAGAATGACCAGATCGTCCGCACCCATCAGCGTCAGGCTTTCCAGCAGTTCTGACCTGCCCGATGGAATGCGGCAGATATCTATTCCAATCCGCCGGAGCCGAAATTCCAGCAGCTGCGCAGGCGCACGGGAGGCGTTTTTGGCATACAGAAAAACCTTTCGTGCAGTCTGGAGCGTCTGTACTGCACGGGAAAACTCCTGCTCATCCAGCAGTTCCAGCGTCTTTTGCAGGTTATACTGCTGCTGCTCCATCCAGTCATGCAAAAGGTTGTCCGATTTTGCCTGCAATGTATTTTTCAGTTTCTGGGCAGGACCTTTGTGCACCGTCTGTTCCATGATGACCCGTTTCAGATGCTTAAAGTCGCAGCATCCCACATGACGGGCAAACCGGGAAATCGTGGCTTCGGATATGCTCAGCTCTACCGAAAGCTGACCGATCGTCATGCAGAGAAACTGGTCCTTATGTCCGGCAATATACTCGATGATCGACTGTTCTGTGTCGGTCAGCCGGTCCGGCGTCCGAGGAAATGAAAAATACATGGGTGCTCCTTTCGGTCAGGGAATTCAATGCGTTACGAATCTATCCAATCGATGCCATTATATCACTTCGCTCCGCAAAATAAAAGAGGCTGTCTTTCCGACTCCTGCCGGTGGACGCCGATTTTTATCCAGCCTGTCTTTTTGCTTTTAGTACGGCAGGCGATTCACCATTCGGGCGCAGCAGCACGGAAACATAGTCTCCGCCCAGCGCGTGGATTTCCTTGAGTGAACGTTTGAGCAGGCCAGCCATTCTGACCTTGAAAGCCGCTTCCTGATGCACCTGAATCGTATAATGCTGGGCAAGCATTTCCTGACGCAGTTCGGAAAAGGTATCAAAGTCCTTTTCAAAGCAGGTACGTATGCATCCATACTGGACGGCCTGATGCGTGTCGCTTCCGGCAACGACCGGCTTTTGAAGCTTTTGGGCAAGACTGCGGGTCAGCATTTCCGTCCGCTGGCGGTCGGCGGCAACATCCTTGCCGTTCAGATCAAGAAAATCAAACCGCTGCAGCAGCTCGGAAGGCAGTTCCGGAATATGGCTTTCCTCTCTGAAAGGATGTCCCGCTCCTACGATTACCGGATACTCATCAAACAGTTCAAACAGTTCTGCCGCCGTCAGAAAATGTCCCTTAGCCTTATACGGCTCCAGACGGTGATTCAGTTCCAGAATGGCTTCCATGGGTCCGATGCTCAGCAGATGACCGCCTTCAGCGATATCGGTTTCCATGCCGGGAAACACCTTCAGCCCGTCAATCAGGTAAGCGTCTCCCTGGCGGATTCCCCTGGCGGCAATATAGCCATAAAGGGTGTCAAACTGCTGGGTATTGAAATGTTCGGTAAGACAGATGGCGTCCAGTCCGGCGCCCACTGCTTCGCTCAGAAGCCAGTCGGTATATTCAGCGGAAAAGGGCAGATATTTTGCCAGCTTTCCATGGGTATGAAAATCCATATTCATATGTTATGCTCCAATCATCAAATCAGGGTGGAAATCAGGACGGTAACGGCAATCCAGAGAAAGGATGCGGACAGGAAAAGAAAATCGTTATTGGATACATGCAGCGTGGAAAGTTTGATCTTCTTGACCTGCTTATTGATGGCGGCGTAACGGTAGCCCTTGATTTCCAGAACTTCTACGGTTGTACGAGAACGTTTGGCGGTATTGAGCATCAGCGGATAAAAAGAATGGATAATGATTTTGATCTGATAAATCAGGTACTTTATTTTTCCGCCCAGATGTTCATGTTCTGGAGGGTTTCCGCGCAGCCGGTAAGATAGCAGGATATTCTGAAATTCCTCCATCAGGATGGGCAGTATCCTGTATGCATAGGAAATCGAAAAGGACAGCCGTTCCGGGCAGCCGTACCACATCAGGCCGTTGGCCAGCTTGTCCGGGTCCATGCCGGAGAATACCGTGACCGATGCCAGCGACACAGTGGCGACCTTCAGCGTCAACACAAGCAGTGGAACAATAGCGGAAGCGTCTCCGCCAAACAGTAGCGTAACCACCAGCAGATAGCCGGTCTGGGAAAATACGCCTACGCCAAACAGCAGCAGGACCAGTCCCGTTACCCGAGCTGCCAGCGTCGTGATCATCACCAGCAAAAAGCAGCCGAGCAGAAACGGCAGATCGTTTACAAACCAGGGAACCAACCCAAAAAACAGATACCATACCAACATCATCCGCGGGTCCATCTCTGCAATCACCGTATCGTTATTACCGTAAGCGTTTTTGAGCACCTGATTGCGCAGAAAGTCGATGGACAGTTTATCCAGAATACTTTCGGAAAGTTTGTCAACTGTTTTCATCGGGCGAAGACCTCCATTCAAAGGCGTTTAAAAAGGTATCAATGGTATAGCACAGGCTGTCTGGAGCAATCGCCCGGCCAAGGGAGAAAATCTCCGGCGGACGGATGCCGACCTTTTCCACAATCTCACGGCTGCCGAATATTTCGTCGCGGCTGCCATCTGCAACGACCTGTCCGTTCCACAGGACAATAATCCGCTCCGCCCATTCACAGACCAACTGCATATCATGGGTCGCGATCATGACCGTTTCGGTAATTTCCTTCATGTCTTCCAGTGTACGCATGATTTCTTTTCGCGTCGCGATATCCAAATTGGCGGTCGGCTCATCCAGCAGCAGGATGCCGGGATTCAGCGCAATGCCGATGGCCAGGCTCGCACGCCGCATCTGACCGCCCGAAAGCAGCCGTCCGTCCCGGTCTTTGAGCTGTGTCAGCCGGAATCTTTCCAGCAGCTGTTCTGTCCGCCCGGCACTGTCCTGAATATGGCGCACCTCCATTGCATAAGAAATGTCTCTGCCGATCGAATCCTTGATGAACATGTCTTCCGGGTTCTGGTAAACCATCGAAATCTGTCTGGAAAGCGCTTCCGGCTTCAGTTCCCGAATGCTTTTTCCGTTAATCAGGACATCGCCGGAAGATGGCTTGAGCAATCCTACCAGCAGCTTCATCATTGTAGATTTTCCTGCACCGTTGGAACCGATCAGCGCCACCTTGTCTCCCTTGCGGATCTCCAGGTTCAGCCCTGAAAAGACGGTGCGCGGTTCACCCTTGACACTCCGGTACGAAACCGATACATTCTCAAAAGCGGCTGCGATCTCATCGCTTTTGTAAAGAAAAGGACGTTTTTCTGGGATATCATTGGCCGGTTTGGGCGCAAAAAAGCCTTTCCCTTCCTCTACTGTAACAGGAAGCTTAACACTATCTTCTGAAAAACCGCCGGCTTGCAGCATTCGATGGGCCGCAATAGTCACCTGCGGTGGAAAAATATTGCAGCTTTGCAGCTCCTCAACCCGCTGGAGCGCTTCCTCTGTAGGCAGCATCCATTGCAGTTCACCGTCTTTAAGCAGCATCACATGTTTGCAGAAATCCGCGATATATTCGGTATGGTGTTCGATGACGATGATGGTTTTTCCCTGCTTCTCGTTCAGCTGACGCAGGACGTCATAAATCCGGTCGGCATGTTTGGGGTCAAGCTGTGCAATCGGCTCATCCAGAATCAATACCTCCGGCTGCAGCGATACCGCACCGGCCAGCGCCAGCAGATGTGTCTGTCCGCCCGACAGTTGCCAGATGAAATCATCCTGCCTTCCGCTCAGTCCGCATTCTTCCAGTGCACACAGTCCGCGCTGCTGATAATCCGGCATCGCATAATTCAGACAGGCATAGGAAGCATCGTCCAAAACCGTAGGACGGATGATCTGATTTTCAAAATCCTGGTATACATATCCGACCTTTCGGGCAAGTGTTCCGACATCCGTTTCCCGGGTATCCAGTCCGCAGGCACGCACACTCCCCTGAAAATCACCACTGATAAACTGAGGAATCAGTCCATTGAGTGTTTTGCAAAAAGTGGACTTTCCGCAGCCGTTGTTGCCAACGATTGCAAGAAAGTCCCCTTTTTCGATTTTTACGGTGATATCTTTCAGGGTAGGATGCGCAGCACCCGGATAGGAATAGGTCAGATGATCTATTTCTATCACGTTCATCTGTTTACACTCCTTTTAGCGGAACATACCCTCATGACCAGCACAACCGCGACCACAACTGCGGCAGCAATAACCATTCCAGCTGCCATTGAGGTGGAACTTCCGGCCCAGTCTGCTTCCCAGTCGATAAGGCTCAAACCGTTTTCCGCCATGAACTCGGCACAGACCGCTGCGGCAAATGCAACAGCACAACCTGCAACCGCTTTCCAGCCAATGCCTTCCAGCGCGGTTTTTTCCGTTCTGGGCTGCATACCCAGCAGCGGTTCGATCTTGCCATAGAGCTTAGGCACCAGAAAGAGCGTAGGCAGCAGACAGAACAGAATTCCCGAGAACAGCAGGTCATTCAAAAATGCAAACCCTTCGGTTGCAAATACGCTCTCCGGCAGACCGGCTACTGCTTCAAAATCTTCGACGGCAAACTGTACCTTGAGGATGTCTACAATGGTACCCAGCAGAAGCTGGATTGCGGTACCGCCAAACGCCGCGATTCCAACCATTTTGCGGTTGTTGGGATTGGAAACAAGGCGACCTGCAATATAGACGCCGATGGTGACAGTCATGAACTTTTCCAGTTCACCCAGACCACCGAACTGTCCCAGCATGATCTCGCTGAAAACCAGCTCGCCGGTTGCCGCACCCAGCGCCGCAGACATCGGGTCGAACAACATCGCAAGGGTGAGCGGAATAAACAGAAAATACTCGACCGAGAATTCAACGATTCCGACCTGGAATTTGGGAATCAGCTCGGTAAACAGAGTTGCAAGGCCGTACAGCGCCATTGTTAGTACAAAGATCATTAGCTTCTGCGACTGATTGGCCGACTGTTTGTTGATTGATGCCATTTTGAATTTCCTCCTCAGGATGTTCATCGAACATTGTTGTTTTAACGGTTATTATTATCGTGATTGAATGTAAAGCTTTCGACTATCGTTGCGTAAAATGT
>DVLN01000115.1 GCA_018715465.1 Candidatus Faecivivens stercorigallinarum
GGGTCTTCGTTGGTGACCTGAATGTCAAAGGGAATCAGTTCACCAGTCTTCTTGTAATGCAACATCCATGCCCGGAAAACAGACTGGTTATAATGTGCTGTACCGCTCCAGGTCCCTTCAAACCCGGCAGGCTTTTTGCCCATCTGCACCCTGCCAAGAATTGGCACGTCCACAATATTGATGGAAATTTTTGATTCAAAGTCATACAGCTGCATCATGTTATACCGGTTTCCATCCATTGTGACATATACTTCAGCAAGCGAACCATAGACCGAATCATTTACATTCATCTGAATTGCCAACTAATACACCCCCCTTTTTAGTTGACCTTGACCGTCATATACAGCTGGGTCATTGCACAGACAGGCGTGACATAATCGGTTACGACAACTGCCTTTTTGCTGTCGCCCTGGGTAACGGTTACATTCGCGCTGTCAAAATCCTGGATGGCCCGGATATTCTGCAGCTCAGTATGGTGCTTGCAGATATCCTTCCAGAGAGAAATCCGGCCAGCGTTATCATTCGGAACCTTGCCCAGATACCTGGTATTGAACAGAACTGCAATATCGTTGCCGATCTGATCAAGCACTCTCATGACCTGATTATCCGAAAAATCCGCGTTTTTCTCAACCGTCACACTGGTAAAGGTGTTTACATCCGACAGTACCCGGATATCCTCACCGACCCGGTGCAGCATCAGCTTCCCGGACAGAATACCTTCCTGCAGCTGTGCCTGGGTATAATCAACCTTTGGAACAAATTCGCCGGTATATGCGGTGTTGGTCAGCGTCGCATTAACAGCGCATCCAGCTTCAGCACCGGTAACCCAGTAGACCATTGACGGGTCATCCTCGGCACCGGTCAAGCCGTTTTCAACCGAAATCACGCCTTCATAATCCGCTTTGGTATGCCGGAAGAGAACACATTGGAACTTGACGCCGCAGTCATCCCGCATCCGTTTGGTAAAGGCTGCATACAGTCCTTTAACGGTATCGTCAGTTGACAGACACCCCAGCGTATTGAAAGAGTAGGATTCCAGCTTGTCCAGTGCCGCCTGCCAGGCTGCATCCTCGACCGTTCCATCTGTGCCGCCAGTCAACGGAGTGCCCGCTGTCGCCGCCAGAGACGCCTCCGACTTAAAATCAACATAGTCGTTACCAATCAGGTCAGTTGCCGTGCTGACCGCCCGCTGTTCCCCGACAAGGGTACTGTCGAGATAGGTATAGACGTTATAGAGCTTTCCTTCCGGCTCGCTTGCTTCATTTTCCTCAATGACAATCCGCAGGCTGTTGCCGCGGATGCCAGGATACTTTGCGGTTGCGTAGGTATTGGAAGCCTTGACGCCGTCAGCGTTCAGACGATAAAAATAACCGGTCTTCGCGCTCTGGAAAAAGTCCCGCAGTCCTTTCAGCTCATCTGCGGTATAGGGATATCCGAAAATTTTCAGGCTGTCCCTCTGAAATGCATCATTCGTAACTGCAAATACTTCACCTTCCGGTCCCCATCCCAGCGGCAGCGGTAATGCCGCAATTCCACGATCGGACAGGGTCGCAGAAGCTCTGTCAACTGATACAAAGTTGATATAAGAACCGGGCAGGATCTTGTTTTGTGTCAAAAAGGTGCCGCCACCCAGTGCCATTATCTCACCTTACCTTTCATAAACTGACCGATCAGGTCATCCACCTGGTCGATCGTGTACATTTTCCCTTCTTCCAGCAATACGCTCAAAAGGTCGCGCCGTCCGGCGTACCGCCTAAAAGTCAGGATATTTTGCTTGCTGAACACCGGACTTGCTGCTTTTTCTGCAGGTGCAGCCGGTGTCTTTTTCTTAACTGCCATGATTTACCGTTCCTTCCGTCAGATGCAGAATTTCCATATCCGGGATTTCCAGCTGTTCTCCTGCCGTAACAGTATAGGTCACCATACAGTGCAGGACCCCATCGACTGTTTCACACCGCCGGCCGGTTCCACGTACCATCCCACCATCCGGCAGGCTGATCGTCTCCAGCAACAGCATCAGCTGTACTGCCATCTCTGCCATTCCGGCATTGTCACCACTGTCCGCCGGAAAATAATGCACATCCAGCGGAACAGTCAGTGTGATTCGGCGGTTTGGCTCCCGCTGCATCGAAGGGGAAAGCAGAGCAATAAAAAAGCAGGGTTCTTTCAGTCCCTGCGTTACATTATTCTGATAGATTGAATATTCGTCGCCAAACGTCCCATAAAGGGAAGCCGCGACCCCGTTTATCACGTCATTGATCACTTCCCGTTACCACCCCTTCCAGAAATTTTTGCAGTTTCTTTTCCAGAATCTGCGGTGCCATTGTTTCCAGTTCCTGCTCGGATATAGTCAGCATAAACCGGCCTTTGACCCAGGTTGCTTTCAGTCGTTTGCCGATTGCCGGCACATATCGACCCGGTGTCTGCCGGTGACCGAATTCCACATAGGAAGCATATTCGGTAGGGTTGATGACCCCGATCTGATAGCCACCGTCTACCTTTCGGATTTCAGTTGCTATCCAACCCCTACGAAGATTGCCGGATACTACCGGTGTACGCTTCTTGACCAATGCCAGCAGCCGTGCAGCCAGTTCTTTTGCCGCCTGTTCATAAAAAGCAGACAGTTCCGTCTGTTTCGCTGCTTTGTCCAGACGATCACGGAAATCTTTCAGCTCCTGAATATCGACTTTTACCCCGCGCATATGATTACGCCCATTTCTGCCAGAGTTCCAGCTGGATTTCCTGATGTCCCGGATATCGTGCCGGTTCACCTGATCGAGTATACAACAGCTGATTCCCATCCCGAACAACCGTGATCCGGCTGCCGGGCGGTATTTTCACATCTGGTCGCAAAAACAGCTTGACTGTCTGAGTGACTGCCGCTGTGCTGCCTTCACCGGCCGCAGCAACCGACTGAAAGGATACCCGGCAAGGTTCATCTGTCAGGATTTCCCTTTCCTGAAAGTCGGTCAGATGGGTTTCAGGGTCGGTCACCGGTTCGCGGACAGTGACGGTACAAGCGTCTGTCCATAAAATGCGCAGAATCTCCGCCATTCCCATCACCAGCCCACCTTTCTGAAACGTTCCAGTACCGGCAGATAGTTCTTCAAAAAACCAAAAGCAGCATTGCTGTCACCCGAAAAAGCCGACCCGAACTGCATACTGGTATCCCCCATTTTGATGGATTGTACCGGTCCCTGGGCTCCACTCTCCGTCCCATTCCCAGATGCACGGTGCAGATCTGCGGAGAGAGTGACCGCGACATTTTCAAGCCCTTCCGGCAGTGTTTTTAGCCGACAGTAGCTGAGAATCTGATCGACCACTGTATCCAGTTCCAGCTGCAGCAGTGCATCATGACTGCTGTCCGTTATCCCCAGCAGCAGTTTCAGATTTTCCAGCATTTCCGGCACTCTTATCACCCGCTTTTTTCTTTTCCTTGACCGGCTGATAACCTTTTTCAGTGTATTCAGCCAGCCTTTGCGGTGCAATCTCGCGGCAGATGCCGCCCTTCTTAATCAGCATTCCGATTCCTCCCATCAGGTGGCATTCTTATGCAGGTAAATCCCCTTCACCTTATTCTCATAGACAAAAGCGTCATGGTACAGTCTGAACTGGAACTTCCAGGCGTCTTTTGACTGGTTTTCATCCGGCGTGAAGATCTTGGGAAGTGCAAACTTTTCGACCTGCAAAATAGCGGTCGGATGAATCATCATGAAGTTGATGTTCTTTGCAGAGCTGCCCTTGGTATATCCCCAGCTTTCGGTTCCGGCGTTCAGCGTGATTTCGGTATAAAACCGAGTCTTGGGCACATAAATGATCGGCATATCGTTATAACCGGACAGGACCGTCTGTACTGTCTCATCGCTGCCCCATCTGCGGCTCAGTGCGGCATTCAGGACAGGCTTGAGGTCGCTCGAAATGAACAGTCTGCGGCCTTCTGCCGGCACTTCGTCCTCATCCATCTGACGAGATGCTTCGTCAATCGCTGCCAGGATAGTATCTTTGTCCAGTGCAGCTTCAGTCGTCGTCGAGATGCCGGAAGTAGAAGCGTACTTTGCAAAACGATAGGCATCCAGTTCCGGAACGACGTGTTCCCGCATGAAGCTGCCGGTCACCTGACCGAACACCATTCCCAGCGTTTCCTCGTTATCCATCCGGTCAACCGAGAATTCCTTGCCGCGTTCCTCGGTCAGTTTCATCGTTTCCCAGCTGGCGGTCACATCACCTTTGGGATAACCGTCTTCACGGCTGTAATCACCAAGACCGGTGGTGGATACCTTGAGAACCTTTACCTCATTTACGCCGGTAAAGCTATCGGCACGGGACGCCGTGTCCATTCCGGCGGTTACCGAAGCTGCCTTGTAAATATCATCAATTACCGGCAGGAATTTCTGTGCGTATGCAATCGAGTTTGCCATTTTCTCACAATCCTTTCTTTACTTTGTGTGTGTTACCTGAGCCCTGCTGCCGCTCGCGCATTGGCAATGAATGAATCCAGGTTACCAGATGCCGGGTTTCCATCACCCGACTGAACACCATTCCCGCGCGTAACCGTCTGGACAGTATCAAACAGATACCCGTCGGACTTTTTCAGCGCTTCAAGGTCCAGTCCATCCAGTGTTCCGTCTTCCCGAAGCGTGACCTTGTCCAGATCAAGCAATGCCCGGATAGCCTTTGCATTCTTGCCTTTTGCCTGCATGATCGCTGCATCTACAGCAGCATCCTTTTTGACAGCTGCAAGGTCGTTTTTATATTTAGTTTCCCAGTTTTTGACGTCAGCTTTCAGTGCTGCAACATCGACGCCATCAAATGCTTTCAGCTTGCCGGTCAGCTCAGATACCGACTGATTTGCCGTGTCCAGCTCCCGGACCTTACTGTCGAATTTTTCCCGGTCGACGTATTTGCCTTCCGACAGGTCGACCAGTTTGATTTTGGCGTTTGTAACGCCGGCTGAAAAATCCTCCCAGGTCAGTGCCTTTGCTCCGAACAGTTCTTTCAGTTTGTTCATCATCTTTTGTGCCTCCTTGATTTGATTTATAAGCGCGCTGCCACTCAGCGCAGAGATCAGCATCAAAACGATGCCCGGCATTTAAACGCCCGCCGAATGGGCGAAAATGGTATGAAAAAAGCACCGTACCTTGCAGTACGATGCTTCCACCATCAATTCAATAAAGGATATCCGGGTCCATATCCAACTCCTCTAAGTTGGTCCAAACAGAGGGAAGAACATCCTTTCCCCCTTCAAGATCTTTGATCAGGTCCTCTTTGGTGTAATTATCAGGAGGACCGTAGGCCGTCCCTTCGGTGTCCATGTATACGAGACCAGGACCTGGCTCATCGCTCACAAAGCGGCCACCATAGGCCTGCTCATAAGCACTGGCAGCATCATGAAGTTTCTGGTCTGCTGTTACATCAGAATACTTAATCACAGAGGAATCACTCCTTTCAAAAGTTTCTCAAATTCCGCCAAGGCGGTGGGAAAATATTTCTGCATCAAAGCATAGCGCTCGGCATCAAATTGAGCAGCAAACATATGGGCAAACGCCTCTTTTTCCAGCATCCCGGAATAGGTCCAATACCGTGTATTCCAATGACCGTATGTGCCAGCGCACTTATTGCGGGACATCCCGCCAAACAGATCAGAAACGGCATTGTGTAAGGCTCCTTGGA
>DVLN01000116.1 GCA_018715465.1 Candidatus Faecivivens stercorigallinarum
GGTTTGGCCTCTTTTCTTTTGGGCAGAATACTGGTATAATAAAAACAGTTCCGGGGCTTGTTTCCCGCTGATCAACAGCTGTTTTTTAAATGACAGGAGGTTATTATATGCCTTATATTCGTACAACCACCAATGTTCCGGTTTCTGACAACGCCGCAGAGAAAATCCGCGCAGAGCTTGGACAGGCGATCCGTCTGATTCCCGGCAAGAGTGAGCAATGGCTGATGCTTGCAGTGGAAGGAGATAAAAAGATGTACTTCGCCGGTTCGGATAAGCCGCTTGCGATGGCGGAAGTCAGCCTTTATGGAGCAGCTGACGGAGAATGCTACAACCGGCTGACCGGTAAGATCACCGAGATTCTGTCGAAGGTCCTTTCGGTGCCTGCTGACCGGATCTATGTACGGTATTCCGAGACGGAATACTGGGGATGGAATGGTGAGAATTTCTGACTGAGAAGAGGTGAACGGATATGCCGATGATTGATCTGAACACCAATGTCACCGTGTCCGAGCGGGCGCGGCTGGAGCTTGCCCGCGGTCTGGGAGAGGCGATCGCGCTGATCCCCGGAAAGGATGAGGACAGCCTGATGCTGCGGATTTCTGGCAATAACGATATGTTTTTTAAGGGAAGGGACGATATTCCGATGGCATATGTCCGTACTGATCTGTATGCACAGCTGCCGGATGAAGAATATCGGCCTTTTGGAGACGCGGTGATGCGGCTGCTGGGAAAGGTGCTGGCCATTCCGTCCGGCAATGTCTATCTGACCATCCGGCAGATCCCCTGCTGGATCACACGTGGTGAGCAGTATGATTAAGATTGCAGTATGTGACGATGTCCAGCAGGACCAGCAGCTTCTGGTCTCTCTGATCCGAGAACTTGACCCGTTTGACGGGCAGTTTGAGCTGGACCAGTTTTCGAGCGGGGAGGCGCTGCTTGCATCCAAAAAACGGCCGTATGACATGGTTGTGTTGGACGTACAGATGCCGGAGATGTCCGGTTATCGGACGGCACAGCTGCTGCGGGAGACCGACAGTAAGACGGTTCTGGCTTTTCTGACCGGAGTTGCGGCACCGACGGTTGAGGTATTCCGCGTCACTCCGTTTCGGTATCTGATGAAACAGATGGGACGGGAAGAACTGATGCAGGAGCTGACTGCCTGCTTCCATGAGGTGGAACGGGCCAACCAGTATGTAACCTTCCAGTCGGGAGGGGAGCTGCTGAGGCTGTCGGTGTCTTCGATTTTGTACCTTGTGATTCAGGGGAGAAGCGTCGACGTAATCACCGATCAGGGACGGTACAGTTTAAAAATCAAGATGGCCCAGCTGCAGGATGTGCTGGCTCCGCATGGGTTTGGCTGCTGCCACAAAAGTTATCTGTGTAATTTTTCGCGGATTATCTCGGTCAGCTCCAGTTCGGTGATCATGGAAAACGGGGATATCCTGCCGGTATCCCAGCCCAAGGCCAAGAGCTTTAAGAGCGAGTTTCTGCATTTTGCAAAAACGACCGTCTGAGGAGTGTGACAAATGCAGGAATTGTTATACTGGATGCTTGCGCAGGCGCCGTCCAATATCTTTGTTTTACTGATGATGGAGGACCTGTGCCATCGGACGCTGGTCCCGGTCGAAGAACATCGGAGAAGTACACCTTATCTTTTTACTGCTGTCGCGGTGGTCATGACGGGTGCAGACCTGTTTCACAACAGTTTTCTGACGATGGCGGTGACGTGTGCCTTTATCGGGGTGTTGATCGGCTGGCTGTACGCAAGGGAAAGGCCGTATATCCGGCTGGTGATGGCCGAAGTGTTTTGTCTGCTGATTTCGGCGTCGGATATGGTCGGATTCGGCCTGTGGAGCGCCGGACGCATGATCGGATATAACGGCGGCAATCCGCTGGTCTGCCAGGCGATCGGCGGACAGTTTTTCCTGCTGCTGGTGTTTATCCTGATGCGCTGGTATATCCGGGCGGCGGTCAATGTCTACCATTCCAATGAAAGTACCTGGTTCTGGGTCTGCCTGATTGTGCCGGGGGTCAGTCTGCCGACAATAGGCGTCTTCTGGCGGCTGGCTATGACCGGCCATTACAGCAACCAGCTGGATATGGCGATGATGCTATGCTGCACCGCACTTCTGTTTGGCTGCCAGGCTTCCTTTCGGATGTTTGAAAACATCGCTTCTCAGATGGAGGTGACTAGGGAATATCAGGCCATCCGGCTGAGGCAGGAGATGGAAAAAAGGCATTATGACCTGATCCAGCAAAAAAATGAACAATATGCTTCAGCAGCGCATGATTTGAAGCATCACCTCCGCTGCCTGTCCGATATGGCAAAGCAAGGCCAGCTGGACAGTATCCGCAGTTATATTGCCGGAATGCAGCAGGAAGAAAAGCGCAGACGGCAGGACGAATATCTGCGGATGTTCACGCAGGACCGGGTATTGAATGTGATCCTGAGCGAAAAGGCGCGGATCGCTGCCGATGAGGAGATTAAGTTTACCGCTGATCTGACAGCGGGACTGGACTTCCTCGATTCACTGGACAGCTGTGCCTTGATGGGCAATCTGCTGGATAATGCGTTGGAGGGAGCGAGAACGACCCTTCCAGGGAAAGAACGGTTTGTCCGGGTGCAGATCCGCCCGTTCAATCAGGGATTTGTGCTTGTCCGGGTAGAAAACAGCTTTTCCGGCTTTTTGCGGGAAAAGAATGGACGTCTGTTGTCCACCAAGGACGAGGGCGGACGCGGATATGGGATGCAGAGCATCGCCCAGATCGCCGAAAAAACCGGCGGCAGTATGGAGTATGAAAGCCATGATGGTATCTTCACAGTCAATGTGCTTTTGAACCTGCTCCTCAGCGAAGAGGAACCACTTCGACCCTGAGAGAAAAATCCCAGTCTGGCAGCCGGATACGGATATAGCCCGAACGGATGTCGCAGACAAGGCTCTCTCCCGCGGGCGGATTGGAGATCATCCGGCAGCGATAGCCGGTGATTGACCAGCCCGCCAGCAGAGAGGCTACGGCAAGGGTAATGCCAAAAGACAGGAGAAAGATTCGAAAACGCTGGCTAGGTGAGGTAGGCAGCGCAAAGACAGGCAGCTGGTTGTAGGAATAACCGGCTGTCTTTTTTTGTTTGAATGGTTTCATTTTGATAACTCCCTTGGTTTTATTCATTTTTCAGCAGCGTTGCAAGAGAAGATCCGATCCAGTCACCAGCCAGCAGTGCCTGTGCCAGTGTGTTTCCGTGTCCGCCAACTTCAATCAGCAGCGAACCGGTCGTCAGGTTTTGGTTGTATTTGCGGTAATCAAACAGGATTGGGCGGGTAAAGCCCGGATGGTCGGCTTCCATCTGCTGCTGCAGGTCGATCGCAAAAGCAAGGTTTTTCTGCCATTCGGGATAATCCATTGTTCCGTCGTCACACCCGGAGATAATCATGACCTGTGCTGCTGTCCCTTCATCGGTTTCGACGACCGGAGCGGTAACGGTATCGCCTGATATGATTGCATCCCGGTGGATATCCAGTACGACTTTGATGCCGGGATACTGTTCAAGGTAGCTTTGTACCGTTGCAGCGGAACGCTCGTAAGAGCCGTTGTAGGATGGGTAATCGTGCTGAGTGGTGTCATGGATGACACCGATGCCGGCTTGCTGCAGCCTGGCGGTGATGACTGCACCGACAGCGGCCATATTCTGCTCATTGTCGGTGGTGCGGGTGGGACAGGTCGTGTCGTAGACACTGCCGGTGTAGGGCATATAGCATTCGGTTGTGTGGGTGTGCATGATCAGCACCTCCACCTTCCCATCAGCGTCCAGTGTAAAGGCCGGATCGGCAGCTTCCGCATCGAGGACTGTCTGGTTACCATAGTCGGTCACGTTTTTGACAAAGCTGTTGCCCACCTGGACATAGACATCTGACGGGGAGGCGGTATAGGTTTTGTGTACCAGAACCGCTTCGTTTTCCGGCAGGATCTCTGGGTCATTCTGAAGGGACGCGCTTTCCAGCAGCTCTTCCAGTTCGGGAAGAGGTTCGGAGGAGGGTTCGTCCGCAGCAGGAAGGCTTTCCGTCTGTTCGCTCGCTGGATCCTCTGTCAGTGTGGATGAAGATGATTCAACCGGTTGGATATCATCATCGGATGGGGGAACCGTCTGCTCCGAGACACTGGTGGCATCCTGCGTGTCGGAATTTTGCGTCTGCTGCTGACGAAGCGGGCCGGACAGCCCGGCGGACAGTGCGACCACCCGGTCAAAACCGGGGCACTGGGGCAGCAGCAGGACACCAGTCAGAAAGGCAGCCAGAAAACAGGCAGCCAGAGAGGTCGCCGGAAGCTGCCGGTTCAGACGGTGAGAGGAGGGAATGGGTGTTTTCCTTCTCCACAGGACAATATGTCGGGAAGAACGTCTGTGTGCCATGGTCAAAATCCTTTCAGTCGGTCGGAAGATAACTGCTTTTTCAGCATACGCAGGGCAGGTGGTTTTTATACCCGTCCGCTGGTTAAAATATCTAAGAGATGACAGGACTGATGGTTGACTATATTGACGCTGGTGGTGTGTTTTGTTATACTGGATGCAACAAACTCAGACAGGAGGTTTATTCAGTTGAAATCAGGCAGCAATACAGGCATGGTGGGTGGCCACCATGTCGGACGATATATTCAGTGGATTTTTAATGTGGTGGTGCTGGTGGCTCTGGCATTGTCTGTCGCGTTAAACTGTTCGTTGTACCGGGCGATTGAGAGTTTGTCACTAGAGGATATTGAAGGGGTATCTTATTTTGAGGAACAGGAGAACCTTTTTGACCCGGAGGGGTGCGAGGACTTTTTTTATGATTATGACGGATCGGTCATAGAAGCACAAAACGGCAGCGTGATGAGCAACTGGATTCCCTGCTCGGCTGGCCAGCAGATCACCCGCAACGGCATTGCAACCAACGTAGTCTGCTATTTTGACGCGGACAAAAACTTTTTGCAGCGGGTGGACAGTTATGGACTGGCGACCATCACCGTCCCGGATGATGACGCGATCGCGTACGTGCGGATGGCGGTTCAGGTGGCAGACAGCCGGATGATTGTCTATGGAGATCAGATTTCGGATACAGCAGCTGGCGGGGATTACTATACGATTGACGAGCTGATGATTTCTGACCGGAATCTGGAGCAGGACCCAACCATTATTGAAAGCCCTGACGGGACCCAGTGGCGGATTGCGGTGGCGGATGATGGAAGTATCTCAGCGGTCGATGTCACCGGTACGCTGTCGGCTTCTGAGCTGCCGGAAGATTTTCCGCAGTATACCATCACCGGCAGCAGCATTTCGGATGAAGACTTTCTGGTTAGCATGCGCGGAACGACCGACGCCGGATATAACTATATCTTTGTCATGACTCCGCAGGGGGATATCCGCTGGTACAAGCAGGTTCCGGGGTATGCCTATAATTTTCGGAAGATTGTCTATGATGACGGTACCATCCGGTATGCCTATCAGCAGTACGATTCGGATGTTGAGAATATTAACGGCGGCATTACCTTTACTCATATTGTACTGATGGACGAGTCGTTTAATGTGATCAATGATAATATCCATCCGCTGGCGTATGGGTCGATTACCGAATCGGATTATGGCTGTGAAAATCATGACTATAAGATTCTGGCGGACGATCATTATATTCTGACGACTGTTACCCTTTCAATGGCGGAAAATGTGCCCGGATATGAAGGAAAGCAGATTCCGGTTGTCAACGCGATTGTGCAGGAGCAGAAGGCTGGAGAAGTACTGATGCAGTGGGAGGCGATTGATCACCCCGAGCTGTATACAGCTTCGGTTTATAACAATGATTTCGGCGCATTGGTTGATGACCCCGATGCACAGTATACCGATTATGTGCATATCAACTCGGTTGCAGTCGACCCGGAAAGTTATGATCTGCTGATCAGCTGCCGGTCGATCGGCCTGATCAAGCTGGAACGGGAGACCGGCGACATCCTGTGGATGATGGGCCGGGGAAGAAACGACATAGCAGGACTGGCTGACGAACAGATCGGGTTGTATCAGCATGATGTCCGGTATCTGGAAGATGGTTCCATTACGATCTTTGACAATTCGGGCGGGGTGGACAGCACTTCCAGAGTTTGCCGTTACTGGATTGATGAGGAAAACAAAAAACTGGAAAGTTTTGAGGAATTGACAACCGAATATAAGTCTACTTCAATGGGATGTGCCGGGCTGGTAGACGATCAGACCGACACCTATCTGATCTGTTATGGCGGCGGTATTGCTGATTTTGCATTTGAGGAACGGGATTTCAGCACCGGTCAGGTTAATATGCAGCTGGAATTTGACAACGGTGATACCCTTTACCGGATCTTCCGGGGAACAGAGTATACGCCGGTCGGGGAATAATTTTTCTGTGAACTGGAAAACTGCTGATAGACGGAAGATTAGGCCCAAAATAGAGGATTTTACAGAAAATTCTGAATGTAGGTTTGTCAAACATATTGGACAGAGAACTCCAAGGG
>DVLN01000117.1 GCA_018715465.1 Candidatus Faecivivens stercorigallinarum
CGGCGTCTTCCATCTGATATTCTTCAAAAAAGCTGTATTTTCTGCCGGTCATCTTTTCAAACGCTTCGGCAACTTCGAGGATACGCTTTTTCGCGTTCTTCATTGCTTCGGCCTGCTGTACCTTATGTTCCATATAGTAGGGGCAGGTGTCATAAGGCCCAACTGCCAGCGGCTGTTCCCTGCCGACCAGTGCGGCTTCCGGGTTATATTCGCCGACAAACCCTTTGACCAGCTCATCTTCGACCAGTTCGATATTCTCAACCGCATGGGAGGTGATAAAACCATCCTGGCAGACCATGACCGGCAGCCGGACATCTTTATCTTCACCGATCGGCATTGCCTGGAGATAGTTGTCGTATGCTTCCTGATTATTTTCAGCGTACAGTTGAATCCAGCCGGCATCCCTTGCGCCCATCGAGTCGGAATGGTCGTTGTTGATGTTGATTGGACCGGTCAGCGCACGGTTGGCAACCGCCATCACAATCGGCAGCCGCATCGAAGCCGCTACATACAGCACCTCATACATATAAGCAAGCCCGCAGGAAGAGGTCGCGGTAATCGCACGGGCACCGGCTGCTTCCGCGCCGATACAGGTGGACATCGAAGAATGCTCCGACTCAACGGTGACAAACTCGGTGTCGACCTTGCCGTCCGCCGCGTACTGTGCAAAATACTGGGGAATCTCAGTCGAAGGGGTGATCGGAAAAGCGGCAAATACGTCCGGGTTGATCTGCTTCATCGCATAGGCAACCGCTTCATTGCCAGAAAGACGTTCACGAATAGCCATTACTTTTCTTCCTCCTTTTCCATCCGAATCGCACCGAAGGGACATACCTTCGCGCAGATACCACAGCCTTTGCAGTGGTAAAGGTCAAAATCCTCCCGCTTGCCGTCCTTCACCGGAATGGAGCCGTCAGGACAGTAGGGCGCGCACAACAGGCACTGTTTACATTTTTCTGCCTCCCAGACCGGCAGGTTGGAACGCCAGTCGCCGGTTTTGACCACCCGGGAGGTGCCGCCGCCGCAGATCTCGCCGCCCGGCGTCAGCTCCTGCCAGGCGCAGGATTCATGGATATCGCTAGCCTTGATCATCTTGTTCATTCCTTTCTGTCGCGGGCGGGATCAGTCTTCCCGTACCTGCTGCATCGCCATCTGCAATGCGTTCATATTCCCCTCAATTACCTGAGGTTTGGTCGCAAATTTATGCTGAAAAGAAGCACGCATATCCTGGACAAACCGTTCCGGGTCGACAACGCCCGAAACTTTGACGACTGCCGCCAGCATCGGCGTATTCGGGAAATACCGTCCCAGCGCCTCTTCCGAGATCTTTCTCGCATCAATCGTGCAGACCCTGCCGGCATACCCTCTCAGCAGCGGACGCAGCTCCTCGGGCGAACGCTCGCTGTTGATGATGATGGCGCCGGTTTCCTTCAGGCCAGCCGTAACGTCAACGCTTTTCAGAAGCGTCTCGTCGACAACGACGACATAATCCGGGTGATAGATATTGGAATGAATGGTGCAGCGGGTATCGCTGATCCGGTTATAGGCGGTGATCGGCGCCCCCATCCGTTCGGGGCCGTACTCCGGGAACCCCTGCACATATTTGCCCGACGCAAAAGCGGCATCTGCCAGCAGCAGGCAGGCGGTCTTCGCGCCCTGTCCGCCGCGGCCATGCCAGCGGATTTCAGTCATGGTGCTCATGCTTGATCGTTTCCTTTCTGTTTGGATGTCTGTCCTTGTATTGCGCACAATCTACAGGTGGACTGTCCACCGTGGCACTTGTCCGACAACTAGAATGGTTCTATTATAATCCCATTTTCTGGCTTTGTCAACCGAATTCTCCGGCTTTTTTACATTTTTCTGCCGGGACTGCCAGACAGAAGATGACTTCATGTAAAAATATGTCCGTCAACAGCGGACTGCATATTCTGAGTTCCATTTATTCCATCCAATTTTACACAGATTTTATGTCCAGAATTGGCAAATGATTGGCTGAAGGCTCTCTTCTCATCCCAAAATCCGAAAAAAACCGGCCTGAAACCATTGTCAGACCGGTTTGATAATGATAAAAGTGTCTTTTCTAAAAATACATATGTATCTGTCTGAAAAATTATTCCGCTGCTTCCGCCCGCAGGCTGTCCCGGATGATTCCACAGATAACCGGACGCAGCCGCGACAGATCCTCCGGCTCTCCCCGCATAATCGACGAGTAGGCAACACTGCCGCACATCGACACCAGACAGTACACCCGCCGGATCAGCTCCTCTTCATCCTTTCCGGTGCGCTCCGCCTGGAGGCGCAGATCATTGCGCAGCGACTGCCAGACCGGGTTGCCGGCGGCATTCATCCGCTCGCGGAAGGCGGGCCAGCGAAACCCCCGCTCAATAAATCCGAGCAGCGGCTTGTTATCTGCCAGAAAGTCCAATAGAGCATTCGCCAGCAGGGTCATATCCTCCGCAAAATCACCCGTCCGGACTGCGCACATCTTCAGATATGCCTCTTCCAGAATCTGGCGGGAAAGGACGACGATGACCGCCGTGACGATATCCTGTTTATCCCGGAAATAGAGATAAAAGGTTCCCTTGGCAACACCGGCGGCTGTGGTGATATCACCGACGCTGGTATTTTCCGTCCCCTGCTTTAAAAACAGGGTATAGGCCGCCTGCATCAGCGCCGCCTTTTTCTTCTGCTTTTTCAGCTCAATCTTCATCGCTTATTTCAGCAGTCCCTGCATTTTCAGATGGTGATACAGAGCGCCGACCATATTGGCTTCATTATGGAAGGTGCAGGGACAGATATGCACCTGGGGATAAAAGGCGGAATACCGGGAGAGCGGATTGTTTGCGTTGAGGTTTTCCGCTTTCTTTTGCAGCATCTCCAGCAGCATCGGTTCGCGGGAAATCCCGCCGCCGATTGCCACGACATCCAGATCCAGCAATGCCGTCATATTATACGCTTGGCCGACAATCTCATCGCAGGTCTTATCCAGTATCGCCATGACCACCGGGTCACCCTCCCGGGCCAGCTCAAACACCTTGAACCCGTCCACTTCAGACGGCTGCAATCCTTTGGCGTAAGCGACCTTCATGCACATTCCCATCGCCGAATCAGAGGAAAAACCGGACGCCATGTTCAGCGGATTGGCAATATCGTTGGTCATATAGCTCATTTCACCGGCCGAGAAACGGCGGCCGCGGACAATCTTTCCGTCGACGATGATACCGCCGGCAATCCCTGTCCCCAGCGCGATCACGGCACCGTTCTGCACCCCTTGCAGCGCGCCCTTCCAGTATTCGGCCAGCACCGCGCATTTGCCGTCATTTTCCAGCGTACAGGGAATACCAAAATGATTGGTCATGATTTCCCCCAGCGGCTGCCCGGCCGCAAACAAAAATGCGCCGCCGGAATAGCAGTACCCTTTTTCTGCGTCGTTTACGCCGGGAAAACTCATGGCGATGCCATCCACTTGGCCTTTTAACGGCTGGTAAACCGTATCCAGCAAGGCCAGATACTTCTCAACCGAATCCAGCTCCCCTTCAATTGAAATATCCTTTCCTGCTGACCGTTCGGCCATTGCAGCGGTATTGAGCGAATTGGTCGGGATCTTGGGAAGCATCTCGAGAATGTTTCCCTCTCCGTCCATCAGGCTGGGTTTGATAAAAGTGCCGCCGTTGTCGATTACAAGATATTTTGCCATATTGATCACCGTTCCTGTGTATTTATACAAATTTGCATTTTAATTGTAACATTTTCTGCCCATTTTTGCAACAGGTTTTTCAACAGATTCAACAGCCAACGCTACTGCTGAAATCCGGCACGCAGACGCTCAAGTGCTTTTTTCTCGATGCGCGAAACATAGCTCCGGCTGATTCCCAGCTTTTCAGACACCTCCAGCTGGGTCTGGGGGCGGCCGCCCGTCAGCCCGTAGCGGAGGGTAATAATCATTCGTTCCCGAGGGGTAAGAGTTTCCCGTACCAGCTGGTGCAGCTTTTCGCTGTCCATCTTGAGGTCGACCGCTTCGGCGATATCCGTTTCATCGGCGATCAGGTCGAACAGGGTCAGCGGATTGCCGTCCCGGTCGGTTTCAATCGGGTCATGAATAGAAACAT
>DVLN01000011.1 GCA_018715465.1 Candidatus Faecivivens stercorigallinarum
GCGAATTACAACCTGTTCTCTTTCTGCGCCGACCGAGATGTATTTGATATTACAACCGACAGCTTTTTCCAGATAGGTGATATAATTCTGCGCCGCTTCAGGAAGATCTTCCCATTTGCGTGCGGAGGTAATATCACATTTCCATCCGGGCAGATATTCGACAACCGGTTTTGCACGGTTGAGTGCTTCGCCCATGGGGAAGTAATCGACGATCTTTCCGTCAACATCGTAATGGGTAACAACCGGGATGCGGTCCATATAGTCCAGAACGTCCAGCAGAGTCAGAGCCAGCTCATCAGCACCCTGGCAGGATACACCGTACCGGGAAGCAACAATGTCAATCGGGCCAACTCTTCTCGGACGGCCGGTAGCGGCGCCGTATTCATGTCCTGCCTCACGCAGGTCATGTTTTTCCTCTTCGGTCATCGCCAGCTCAGCAGCAAATGGGCCTTCGCCGACGCAGGAAGAATATGCTTTCATGATACCAATAGATTTATCCAGCTTTTTGCCCGGCAGACCGGCACCGATCGGTGCAAATGCGCCGATAACGTTGGAAGAGGTGGTCATCGGATAAATACCGTAGTCAACATCACGCAGAGCACCCAGCTGAGCCTCGAACAGGATCTTTTTACCGTTGCGGTCAGCGTCATCCAGATATTCGCCGATGTCGCAGATATAATCTTTGAAGATCGCCGCGTACTTTTCCAGCCAGGCAAACAGTTCATCGAAGTTCAGCGGTTCGCAGCCGTAGATGCTGGTCAGGGTCAGGCTCTTCCATTCCACGATCGTGCGGAAGCGTTCACGGACTTCATCCAGATGCAGCAGATCGCCCATCCGAAGGGTTTTCTTCATATACTTGTCGCCGTAAACGTAGGCGATACCACGCAGGGTAGAACCAAATTTTGCGGCACCGAGGCGCTGCTCTTCCAGTTTGTCCTGCTGTACATGATAAGGCATGCAGATGGTTGCCCGGTTGCTGATTTTCAGGTGATCAGGGTTGATGTCAATTCCCTTTTCCCGCAGCGAATGGATTTCCTGATCGAGGTGGGCGAGATCGATAACCATACCGTTGCCCATGACGCAGGTGACATTCGGACGGAGAATGCCAGAGGGAAGAAGGTTCAAAATGAATTTGCCGCGGGCATTTTTAACGGTATGCCCTGCGTTATTGCCGCCTTGGTAACGGCAGACAATATCATACTCTTCGGAAAGCAGATCGACCATGCGGCCTTTGCCTTCGTCGCCCCAGTTGATGCCGGTGATTGCAGTTAACATCATCAAGTTCCTTTCCTGACTCAAAACTTCGCTGGAAAACGCGATTCAGTCCCCAGTTTCCAAGTACCTGTGCTGTGCCGTTTCTGCGCATCCGGCAGAAACTAATCTATCTGTTTTGGACACAATCCGATACAATACCATGTTAAGCTATTTTGAGCCGGTTGTCAAGGTTTATCGGTTCAGTGAGTTCCTCCCTGCGGCATTCTTTTTTTCTATTATCCGCAGGACAGTTTTCCGTACATAATTCTGATTCAGTTTTTCCAATTCAATCCCAATAATGAAATAGTCCCGCTATTTTTATTTTTGGCCTGCGGGGAGGTTAAGGTTCAACTGATTACTCACCCGCATGACGGATGCCGAGAATCCTCAGTTCGGTTTCCGACAGTCCGATGCCGCGCAGCATCAGCCGGTTGCCTTTAAGCGCTTCGATCGAGTTGATGCCCATGCCGCCCATCATTTCTTTTATCTCGTGGGTCCAGGCATTGACAAGATTGACCAGCCGTTTATATCCGACGTCAGGGTTGAGCCGTTTGATCAGTTCGGGTACCTGGGTTGCAATGCCCCAGTTACATTTACCGCCCTGGCAGCTGCGGCAGAGGTGACATCCCAGCGCTAGCAAAGCAGCTGTTCCGATATAAACAGCGTCTGCGCCCAGCGCAATTGCTTTTACAATGTCAGCAGAAGAGTGAATGGAACCGCCTACAACAATTGAGACATTGCCGCGTATTCCCTCGTCCCGCAGTCGCTGGTCAACCGAAGCGAGAGCCAATTCAATCGGAATACCGACATTGTCGCGGATACGGGTCGGCGCGGCACCTGTACCGCCCCGGAAGCCGTCGATTGCGATAATATCCGCGCCGCTGCGGGCAATACCGGAAGCAATGGCAGCGACATTGTGTACAGCCGCAATCTTAACAATAACCGGTTTTTTGTATTCGGTTGCTTCCTTGAGCGAGAATACCAGCTGACGCAGGTCCTCAATTGAATAGATATCGTGGTGAGGAGCCGGTGAGATGGCGTCTGTACCTGCCGGAATCATACGGGTTTTGGAGACGTCGCCGAAGACTTTCGCACCGGGCAGATGACCACCGATACCGGGCTTGGCGCCCTGGCCCATCTTGATTTCAATTGCGGCGCCGGTTTCAAGATAATTCTTATGAACACCGAAACGACCGGATGCAACCTGTACAATCGTGTTGGGGCCGTACTCATAAAAATCTTCATGCAAGCCACCTTCACCGGTGTTGTAGCAGATGCCCAGCTCCTTTGCTGCTCTTGCAAGGCTTGCATGTGCGTTATAGCTGATCGAGCCGTAACTCATTGCCGAGAACATGATCGGAGTTGAGAGGGTAATGCGGGGGGGAAGATCGGTGATGATCTTACCATTTTTATCTCTGCGGATGCTGTCCGGTTTTGCGCCGAGGAAAACACGGGTTTCCATCGGCTCACGCAGCGGGTCAATCGAAGGGTTGGTAACCTGGGAAGCATTAATCAGGATTTTGTCCCAGTAGATCGGGTAATCTTTCGGGTTGCCCATAGAGGAAAGGAGTACACCGCCGCTTTCTGCCTGGCGGTAGATTTCTTCAATTGACTGACGGGACCAGTTTGCGTTCTCTTTAAAGGTGTGGTCACTCTTTACGATTTTCAGTGCCCTTGTCGGACACAGCGATACGCAACGATGACAGTTGACACATTTGGACGAGTCGGAGAACATCTTGTTCAGATCAGGGTCGTAGCGATGAACCTCATTCGCACACTGCCGTTCACAGACGCGGCAGGCGATGCACAGATCGGGGTTGCGCACGACCTCATATTCCGGGTATAGAAATTGGATAGGCATCGGATCAGCCCCTTTCTGCTGTTTGATTTAAGGTAACAATGACCGGCTCACCGCCGCGGGGGGACCACAACCGGTCGGGGTTGGGCTCCATCAGTCGGATGGCACTTTCTTCACTGGCTACATAGAACGTATCGCCTTTTTCAGCCGCAACCATTGAACGGAGTTTGAGACGGTCGTTGAGTGCCATCATACCGCCTTCGAATCCGACCAGGATCGAGAAGGGACCGGTAATCAGCAAACTTGCATAGATATCACGGAAATAGGTGGCTTTAGCCTTCTCCTCTTCCGACTTGGCCGCAATAGTCGACCAGAAGGGAGCCGCGATCACCTGTGCGACCTCTTCCATTGTAAGACCCTGACGGCGGTGGAGGTAATCAATAATATAGGTAATAACCTCGGTGTCGGTCTGCAATGTGCAGGTGTAACCAAACATTTCAATGTAACGGCGGTTTGCATCATAGGAAGAAATTTCTCCGTTATGTACAATTGAATAATCCAGCATTGCAAACGGATGGGCGCCGCCCCACCAGCCGGGGGTGTTGGTAGGATAGCGGCCGTGTGCGGTCCAGCAGTATCCCTCATATTCTTCCAGGCGGTAAAAGTCACCGACATCCTCCGGGAAACCAACCGCTTTGAATACACCCATATTTTTGCCGCTGGAGAAAACATATGCGCCCTGGATGCGGGTATTGATGCGGATGACGCATCGGGCGACAAATTCTCTCTCTCCCAGCTGGAAATCAGCCAACTTGGTCGGCAGCGGATTGACGAAATACCGCCAGATCAGCGGTTCATCGGTAATCTGGGGATTTTTGCGAATCGGGATTTTGGAAAGGTTGATGATGTCAAAATGTTCTTCCAGAAACTTTTCACATTCTTCCTTGGCGGTTTTATTATCATAAAACACATGGAAGGCGTAAGCATCTTTATATTCTGGATAGATGCCGTATCCTGCAAAACCACCGCCAAGACCATTGGAACGGTCGTGCATGACAGTCATCGAGCGGACAATAGTCTCGCCGCTGATCCGGTGACCGTCTTTGGCAAACATTCCGCTGATGGCACAGCCGGACGGAATGCGGATATTGCCTTCTCTGAAGGTATTTGCTGCCATAAAATATCCTCCCTTTTCTCTGACTTCGGGTGCCATAACCTTTTCATAAAGGAGAAGTCAGCTGTTCCGTTTTTCTTCCTTTGGCTTTTTAAAAGACGTTTTCAGCTCCACTGCAGGAAACGCTTTGAAATGCCGGTGCAAAAATGAGGAGTATTTCCGGCGGGAAAACGATCCAAGGAAGAAAAAAAGGCGTTCATCAGAAAATCAAGTACCATTTTATTCGGCACTTAACCTTCTGATGAACGCCTTTGTTCATTGAATGCA
>DVLN01000118.1 GCA_018715465.1 Candidatus Faecivivens stercorigallinarum
TCTTTTATTCTACCATAAGGGGGTGTGTTTTTCTATTGTCCGTTTTTACTGGACCTGTTCAAGGGTGCCAGCCGGCGGTTTTTTGATGGGTCAATTTTTGATAATGCTGCCCGAAGCGGTTTTGCAAACAACGATTTTATTTTCAATCCTGGAGGACAATTCGCTGACATGGGAGATAATCCCGACCAGATGGTCACCAGCCGACACATCCGAGAGGATACTGAGTGCCAGTTCGAGCGATTCCGAGTCAAGCGTTCCGAACCCTTCGTCAACAAACATCGTATCCAGTTTGATTCCGCCGGAAGATCGGGAGATAACATCCGACAGCCCCAGGGCCAGCGCCAGCGACGCCATAAAGGTCTCGCCGCCCGAAAGGGTCTTGACACTGCGGACCTTGCCGGTATAATGGTCCAGCACATTCAGCGCAAGCCCTGTCTGAGACGCGCCGGTCTTTTCATCCGTTCGCAGCAGCTTATACTGCCCGGCAGACATCACCCGCAGACGGCGGTTTGCCTCCCGAATGACCTCTTCAAAATAGGCAGCCTGGACAAAGGCTTCAAACGACAGCCGGCGTTTACCGGTCAGCCCGCCGGAAGCCGTCTGATACAGCCGCAGCATCCGGGCATGTTCTGCCGCAGTATGCGCAAAGGCGGGGGCCTTTTCTTTCAGCTGTTCAAAAATCCGTGTATTGGTCTCCCTGCGATGGTAAACCACTGATTGCTGATTACGCAATTGTTCTCCCTTGCGGGAGGCATTATCCAACGCGGTCGAAAGTTCAGCAAGATCTGCACGCGGCTGTCCTTTGGTCTCTTCGGACAGGGTCTCACAGGATGCCTGCAAACGGAGAATCAGCTGGTTCCAGTCATCCAGCTCCTTCTGCATCTGCTTCGCCGTTTCAGGCTGCAAACGGGCTGCAATATAGGCCTCCTTGTCGGCAAAACCGACCGACGCAAGCGCCGTCCGGTAGCGTTCGACAGCCTGGCGGTACTCGGTTTCCGCCTTTTGCCGTTCCTCTTGGCAGGAAGCGTTGGTCGACTGAAGTGCAGAAAGGGCGGTTGCCGCCGTTTCTCTGCCGCTGCGGGCATTTTGCAGCTCCTGTTCCAGCCGGGTCAATGTCTGCCGGCGGCGGCTGATCAGCTTTTCCAGCTCCTGCGGCGTCTGGCAAGGAAGCTGGGCGCGGATTTCATTGACACCGGCATTAGCCGCCTGAAGCTGTCCGGTCTTTTCTTCCAGCAGGCCGCGCTGTTTTTCCAGATTCTCAGAAAGTTCCCGGGCAGCTGTTTCATGCTTTTCGATCTCTCCGCTCAAAGCTGAAAGCCGCTCAACTTTTGCCTGCAATTGCTGGCAGTTTTTCTCCAACGTCTCGATCTGCCCGTTGATCTCTGCTTCCCGTTCCTTCAAAAATCCCGACAACTGTTCCAGTCCGACCGGCTGCCCATAAGCCCCTTCCACCGACACCAGCAGGCTTTTCTCCATCTCCCCGACCCGTGCGGTCAGTTCACCGGATTTCCGGCTGCTGTCGGCACTGCGCCGTCCGCTCTCCTTTTCAGCAGTTTCCGCCTTTTTCAGTTCTTCCTCGGACGGTGCATCCTGTGGCAGCGGTGCGGGAGAGGGATGTTCTGTTGAGCCACAGACCGGACAGGGCTGTCCATCGGTCAGGCTGCTGGCAAGAAAGCCCGCCTGATGGGCAAAAAATCGGGTTCTGATATCTGCCAGTTTTTTCTGTGTCTGTTCCCAGAATTTCAGGTCAGATTTTGCAATCGCCTGAACCTTGTCCCGTTCACGGACGGTTTCACGATAGGTTTTGACAGCAGCAATAATACGGGCAGTCAGTGCCGCAAGCTGACGTTGTCTGGCAAGAGCATTCTCTTCTTCGGTAAGTTTTGCGGGCATCGGCCGAAGCTGCTGTTCGGTCAGCTTCATACCGGAAATTTTGCCTTGTTCCTCATCCAGCCGGCGGATCATCCCATTCACACTCTCCAACAGCTGTTTTCGTTGCTGCTCCAGCTGTTGCTGCTGCCGGATTTGGGCTTCCAGCCGTTCAAACTGCGGACGGGATTTTTCCAGCAGCTGCACTTCACCGGTCAGACGGGTTTGCTGGGGAAGATTTTTCTCCTGCAAAGCCAGTGCCTTTTGTGCCTGCTCCATTGTCTTCTCCCCGTCTGCCAACCGGCTGGCGGACAGATCCAGTGCCTGCGCCGCTTCTTTCAGCCGTTTGGCGGCACGAACACATCCTTCCGCCTCCGGCCGGACCTTTTCAGCGGCAGCCGCCAGTGTCAGACGACGCGCGGTATCCTCCATCTCGGCTGTACGAAGTTTTTGAAGGGCAAGCTCCTGTCGGGTCATCTCCAGCTTATCCAGCCGGGCATTCAGCTGTTCACCGGTTTTGACTGCGGCAGCCAGCCCCGCCCGCATCTCTTCATTGGCCGCCGACGATTCACCCAGCGTCTTTTCCAACGCCTGATCAGCAGCAATCGCTTCTCTGAGCAGCGGAGAAAGTTCCTCCCAGGTATAGGGAGACTGAATAAGAGACTGCCACTTTTCAGGATCGGGCGCAACCACAGGCGGCAGTTGAATCTGTCCCTGCTGCAGCTGAATCTCCTGAAACAAGGCATCCTTCCGGCCTCGCAGTTCTGCTTCCATACTGCGCAGAAGGTCGGTAAATCTGGCAAAGTCTTCGGTCGAAAAAAGAGTGGTAAAGATTCGCTGCCGTTCTTTCGACTCGGCCAGCAGCAGTTTCTGGAAATCCCCCTGGGCAATCATTGCAACCTGAGAAAACTGCTGAGCAGTCAGACCGATAATCTCTTCCAGCTTTTCATTGACACTCTTGACCGAGGTAATCACCTTGCCATCCGGGAGAATTAATTCAGCTGTCGCCGGATGGACCGAGGTCCCATCGCCGCGTTTTTTCGGGCGATCATAGCGAGGAGAACGGATGACCGAATACTGCTTTCCGGCATACCGGAAATCCAGCTGTACACTGGTTTCGATGTCCGGTCCCGCATAACCGCTGCGCAGAGAGTCCGGTTCCCGGACACTGCCGCTGGTTTCCCCATACAGCGCAAAGGTAATCCCGTCAAAGATCGTCGTCTTCCCAGCGCCAGTGTCACCGGTGATCAAAAACAGTCCTTTCTCTCCAAACCGTGAAAAGTCCACCGTCACGCTTCCGGCATACGGACCAAAAGCCGTCATTGTCAGTTTAATCGGTCTCATCTTCCGAACCTCCTTCCCCGCCTGTCTGCTCCTCAGTTGTTTCGGAACGATCAGAAATATTTCCCCAAATCTTTTCCATCAGTCGCAGCACCAGTTTACCGTCTTCCTCTGACAGCGGTTCCCCCTGCATCTGGCTGTAAAATTCTGCAAACAGCTGGGGCGGAGTTCTGCGTTCCACCACTTCGCTGGCTGAAACTGTTACCTGCTCTTCTTCCATTGATGAGGCAAAAGCCAGCCGCATGATATTCGGATAAACCTGCCGCAGCCGATACAACGGATCCGCCACCGGCTCGGTATCGGTCACCGTCACATGCAGATAGTCTTCCCTGTTGGAGGCTGACACAACTTCATCACTGAGCAGCTTTTCCAGCGGTCCGCGGATTCTCCGCAGGTCACGTACAGGCTCCAGTGGAATCAATTCAACCGTTGGTTCTTCCATCCTATTTAATGTGACCAGTACGACCGATTTATCATACTCAGCTTCTGAAAAAGAATACTTGAGCGGCGAACCAGCATACCGCACGCTGTCTCTTGTCAGCCGCTGGGGGCGGTGGATATGTCCAAGTGCCACATATTGAAAAGCAATAAAGTTTGAAACATCAACATTGTCTGTCCCGCCCAGTGAAATAATCTCTGATTCACTCCGTTCCGGCGATACGCCGCCAGCTGTGACAAACTGATGCGCGACCAGAACACTGGGAACGTCTTTGGAAAGGGTAAGATTTTCCATTATGCACCGCATCGCGTCATCATAACTTTTGATCTCCTCATCCGGGAAAAAGGGGCGGACATTGCCCGGACGGATAAACGGAAGCAAATAGAAATCTGCCTGATCTCCCGGCTCTCCCAAAGTCACCTTTTTTGGTGCACCATTAAACTGTCCGACCAGATAAACACCCTTTTCCTCGAAAAGACCGCTGCCAAAATCCAGCCGTTCAGGGGAATCATGGTTACCGCTGATCATCAGCAGAGGAATCTGCATTTCGGTCAGCGACGTGATAAACCAGTCCAGAACCGTGACCGCTTCTGCCGGCGGAACCGGCTTATCATACAAATCTCCTGCGACAATCACTGCATCCGGCTGCCGTTCTGCCGCAATATCCAGAATCTGACGGAGGATATACCTCTGGTCATCAAGAAGAGAGTACTCAGCAAGCTGTTTTCCCAAATGCAGATCGGAAATATGTAAAAACTTCATATAAACACCCTTTCCGCCAGTGAAATAAAATCATAAATCTATCCGACCGAATACCCCGAGCCCACACCGGCTGTTTTTCGGGAAATTCCGACTGAAAACCTGTTTGATTATCTTATTATAACACGCCGCACCCGGTGGCGCAATCAGTTTTTGGATAAAACATACAATGACAAAACCGGCCGCAGCTTCCACATACGGCCGGCCAGCCTGTTAATCAGACAGGCAGATAAAATTCATAGCCCTGCTGACGGGCAGTGTCGATAAAGTCGCCTAGCATCGCGGCATTGTCCGGTGAAACTGCGTGAAGCAGATAGATCGCACCGTCATGCAGTGCGCCGGTTGTTTTTTCAAGTGCCGCTTCTGCACCGATTCCGCCGTCCTTGTCCCAATCCTTGTAAGCAAAGCTCCAGAACAGCGTCTTATACCCCATCAGCTGGACATTTGCCAGCATCTGCTCGGAAAACTCGCCGCATGGGGGACGAAACAGGGTCATGGTATATGAAAACTGTTCCGCCATCCTGTCAGCCAGTACTGCCAGTTCTTCCCGCTGTTTTTCAATCGAGATATCAGGGAAAGAAGGGTGGTTTTCACTGTGGTTGCCGACAGCATGCCCTTCCGCAATCATCCTGCCAACCAGTTCCGGTTCAGCATCGAGATAATCGCCGGTAATAAAAAATACCGCTTTGACATCCTTGCTTTGCAGCGTATCCAGTATGTCTGCCGTGTAACCGTTTTCGTATCCTTCATCAAACGTCAGACACAGTCGTTTGCAGTCTGCCGCCGTATCTCCAATAAAATACGCGTCATATTGCCCGTACTTTTCCTGAAACTGAAGGCTGGAAACCGGGCGGTTCTGGTCATCCAGCTGTACCCCTTGTCCCCAGCCCTGCTTGGCTGTATCCAGTTGACTCAGTTCAACACCAGTTACACTGACGTTTTTTTTTGCGTTTCAACCGGTTCAAGCGCGGAGACTGAGTCATCATTGGTAACCGGGTCATTTACGCCGTTATGACTGGAATCATCTTCCCACTTGCTTTCCTCATCTTTCCACTCACTGCTGTCCTTATTGTCATTTTTATCATTTCCATCCGTCATATCGCTGACACCGTCCGAGACATCTTCACCTAAATCACTCATGCCTTCTCCGACGTCACTGACAACGTCGCCCAGGCCATCCCCGGCATCGCTGACCATATCGCTGACAGGATTGGAGCTGTTGTCCTTATTGTTATCCTGCGGAATTTTACCGTCTTCACCACATCCTGTAAAGACCATCGCAGCGAGTGTACCCGCGATCAACGCAGACAGTACCTGCTTTTTCTTCATATCAGGACCATTCCTTTCCATATTGCTGAATTCAAGTATCCATTTCTGGATACTTTCTGATTATCTGCAATTTGGAAAGGATTATACACTTAAAAGCAAATAACACAAAAATTTACACAGACAAAAAGCCCATCTGATTTCTCAGATGGGCTGTTGGCTGCTCCTGTCAGGCTCGAACTGACGACATCATGATTAACAGTCATGCGCTCTACCGACTGAGCTAAGGAGCAATATGTGTGTCAAGGTCTGACTAAAGTCAGACCTTGACTTTTGTGCTGGCACCGCTCTATCTTCCCAGGCCGTCTCCAGCCAAGTATTTTCGACACTGATGAGCTTAACTTCTGTGTTCGGTATGGGAACAGGTGTGAC